>NZ_JAMXXS010000003.1:0-218740 GCF_024129595.1 Acinetobacter lwoffii
TAAAAGCTTTATTTTCACCCGATAAAATACCCATAAAACAAGAGGAAGCTCAAATGAGCTTCCTCTTGTGAAAAATTGTGGGACAGCAATGGGGGGATTCCTCCCTTTAAAAAGGGAGGCTAGGAGGGATTATTTTTCCTCATCAACCCCAAATAATCCTCATAACAATCTGGATGCTCTAACTCAAATCCCATTTTTTGCATTCGGGTCGCATAAAGCTTCTTACCTGTCACCTGCTCACTTTCTACTTTAAGCAAAGGAAGCCCCATCTGCTTTTGGAACCATTGCAATATTTCATGCATTAATTTTGGATCGTTGTTTGTCACAATATAAGAATTTTCAGGATGTTCCACGTGAATCATCTGTGATAAGAAACGTGATAAATCTTCAATGTGAATCCGGTTGGACCAGTGCAGATTCGGATATCTCAACATCGAGGCGGCCATTTTTTGTAGGCGTTCTACCGATGCTCCATAAATCCCACTTGGGCGAATGATGGTAGATTGCTCAGGATAAGCAGTGAAATAAGCCTGCTCCATCTGCTGCAAGATTTTGCTCTGAGCATCATTCGGGTGAATTTCAGTTTCGTCATCTACGATTTCACCGGAATTTTGCCCATACACTCGTGTCGATGACACCACCACAATCCGTTTCACCGGATGCTGTTTCAAGGCAGAGACAATAGGTTGAACCGAATCCAGATAAGTTTGCTGATAGCCTTCAACCGTACTTTGTTTTGGACTAAGTAATACATAGACCCAGTCAATCGGTGTAACTGCTGTTAAATCCAGTTTATGCACATCCTGAATCAGATGAGTTGCGAATGAATCTGTTTTGGGACTCTGGCTAATTGTGCTAATTTGATGACCTTGCTCAAATAGTTGTTTAGCCACACGTCGGGATGTTTTACCATAACCGGTAAATAAAATATGCATTGAGCACCGAATCACAAATCTGGTTGAGGGGACATGGCTGCAGTCCATCAGTTACAAGGCGTTGGCAATGCCGCCGCTTCATTACTCGAAAAACTAAATATCTTCAATACTGATGATTTGCTTTTTCATCTACCACGTGACTATGAAGACCGTAGCACGATCATTCCCATGAATCAATTGAGCGTGGGACGCAGTTATCTGCTAGAAGGGATCGTTAAAGGTGTAGATTTTCCACCCGGTAAACGCAAATCTATGGCTGTGCTGCTGGATGATGATTTTGGCAAGGTTACTTTACGTTTTTATCATATCTATAAAGGTATTACTGACCGCTGCAAACTGGGTAACCGTTTAAGAATTTTTGGTGAAGTGCGGGTCGGTGCGCGCGGTCTGGAAATGTATCATCCCGAACTGCAAGTCATTACTGAGGACACACCTTTACCTCAAACCCAGCTCACGGCGATTTACCCTGCGACTGAAGGCCTGACCCAACCCAAAATACGGGATTATATTCAGCAGGCCTTGGCTCAATACAGCGACCATCTGCCTGAACTACTGCCAGCAAAATTTAGCAATGGTTATGCACTGAAACAGGCACTGGAATATATCCATCACCCGCCAGTCAATGCCAATATGCTGCAACTAGCACAAGGCTCACATCCTGCACAGCAGCGCCTGATCTTTGAAGAACTGGTAGCGCATCAGATCAGTTTATTGACACGTCGGGCCTTTATTCAGCAAGTCGAAGCGCCTTCATTTGCGCCCAGTAAAACCTATGCCAAACAGCTCTTAGCCAGTCTGGCTTTTGAAATGACCGGTGCGCAAAAACGTGTATCCAGAGAAATCGTGCAGGATTTAAAAAGCAATAAACCGATGTTGCGTCTGGTGCAAGGCGATGTCGGCGCGGGTAAAACCCTGGTGGCTGGTGTCGCAGCTTGCCATGCACTGGAAGAAGGCTGGCAAGTTGCATTGATGGCACCGACCGAGATTCTGGCCGAGCAGCATTATCTGAATTTTAAACGCTGGTTTGAGCCTTTGGGCTTAAATGTGGCCTGGCTTTCCGGCAAGCAAAAAGGTAAAGCTCGCGCCGCAGCGGAACAGGTGATTCGGGATGGCAGCGCCCATCTGGTGATCGGAACGCATGCCCTGTTTCAGGAAAATGTCGAGTTTGCCAAACTGGGTCTGGTGATTATTGATGAACAGCACCGCTTTGGTGTGGATCAGCGCCTTGCACTCAGAAATAAAGGGCTAGATGGTATGTCTCCGCATCAACTGGTGATGACTGCGACTCCGATTCCACGCACACTGGCCATGTCTGCCTATGGTGATCTGGATACCTCAGTGATTGACGAGCTGCCGCCGGGCCGTACCCCGATTCAGACCGTGACCATTCCATTAGACCGGCGCGAAGAAGTCTTGCAACGGATTGCCAGCAACTGTGCCGAAGGCAAGCAGGCCTACTGGGTCTGCACCCTGGTAGAGCAATCCGAAACCCTAGATGCTCAAGCTGCCGAAGCGACTTTTACCGAAATTCGCGAGCGCTTTCCTGCGTTGAATATCGGACTGGTACATGGCAAGATGAAAGCCGATGAAAAACAGGCGGTAATGCAGCAGTTTAAAAATAATGAATTACAGCTCCTGATTGCCACCACCGTGATCGAAGTCGGCGTCGATGTACCAAATGCCTCCATTATGGTGATTGAAAATGCCGAGCGTCTGGGCCTGTCTCAATTGCATCAGTTACGTGGCCGGGTCGGTCGTGGCGCCAAAGCCAGTTTCTGTGCGCTACTGTATAAACATCCGCTCTCGCAAAATGGTCAGGAACGCTTAAGAATCATGCGCGAAACCAATGATGGTTTCATGATTGCCGAGAAAGACCTGGAATTGCGTGGCCCAGGTGAGCTGCTCGGGACCAAACAGACTGGCGACATGAATTTCCGTGTGGCCAAACTGGAACGTGATGATCACCTGCTCAATCAGGCACATTATGTGGCCCAGCAGATGCTCAAGGATTATCCCGATCAGGCCGAGGCATTATTGCAACGCTGGCTACCGGAAGCACCGCGCTATGCCTATGTTTAAATTACTGGAACATGGAAAATCCTGGCTGACCCGCTTACAGCCCTGCCAGCTCTGTCTGACCGATCATCAGTCCATTCATTCAGTCTGTGAAGATTGCTGGCGACAATTACCCTGGGCACATCAAACCATTCAACGGCAGGAAATGCAGTTCCAGATTGCCTGCGACTATGCTTACCCGATGGACCGGCTGATTCAACTGTTTAAATATGAACAGAAGCTGCATTTGCAAAATTTACTGGCAGGTGTGCTGTTAAGTTTAGACCTACCTAAAGTCAGTGCGATAGTACCGATGCCGATCTCGAATGAGCGTCTGGCCGAGCGCGGTTATAATCAATCTCTGGTGCTGGCCAAACATGTGGCGAAACAACTGAATGTACCCATCTGGCAACCGATTACCCGACTAAAACAACACTCACAGAAAGGTCTAAGCCGACTGGAAAGGATTGAAGATATCCAGTCGCAATTCCAGATCAACATCATTTCAAAGCTACGGTATCGTCGGGTGCTGATTATTGATGATGTCGTCACGACTGGCAGCTCGATTCGGGCACTCAGCCAAACACTTGAACGATTGGGCTGCCAAAAAATTTATGCAGCCTGTCTGGCAGGCGCGCAAATCTGAAAATTTAAGCTTGGGCAAGTAACTGTGACTTCACCCATGGAATCACAATTTCCGTAGTCAAGGGTGCGAGTCGTAGCTCTTTTTCATCCAGATTGACCCATTTCATTTCGGCAATTTCCGCTTCAATTTTTGGCGCCTGATCCAGACTTACCCAATAGACATAACTTACCAGTTGATGATCTGGTTCATTCGCAGTCTGGGTTTCAAAACGCCCAATGAATTGCTGAATCTGCGCCTGTGTGCCAATTTCTTCCTGAATTTCACGCAACATCGTTACTTCTGGCGCCTCATTTGGCTCCAGCTTGCCACCAACCTGCATAAAGCAGGACGTCCCTTTTTTGCGAACCACCAGCAGTTGCTGCGCTTCATTTAAAATAATGGCTGCAGCCACCGTAATCACGTTCATTTATTTTCTACAAATCATGCTGTGGACAGTTTATTTTACAAGATCGGTCTGATCGACCATACCCCATTTCGCTTCAGGCGGCTGATAACTTTCAAATTGGCGTAAAATATCATCCAGATTATCACTAACAATCAAAGCATCGCTAAAGCGCGCTTTGGTAAAACCTTTCTCAGTCGTCATATGGATAAATTTGAGTAAATCATCATAAAAACCATCGACATTTAAAAAAGCACAAGGCTTTTTATGAATTCCCAACTGTGCCCAGGTCCATTGTTCAAAAATTTCTTCCAGCGTTCCTGCACCACCCGGAATGGCAATAAATCCCTGTGCCAGTTCCGACATGCGGGTTTTACGTTCATGCATATTATCGACCACAAATAGCTCGGTAATATGCAGATGCGCCAGTTCACGATTGACCAACTGTCTTGGAATTACACCAATCACCTTGCCACCAGCAGCCAAAGCACTATCAGCGATAATCCCCATCAAGCCAGAACGACCACCGCCATAGACCAGCGTCTGATGCCTTGCTGCCAAGGTTTGGCCAACCTTTTCGGCAATCTGGGCATAGAGAGGATCCGAGCCCAGTGCTGAACCACAAAAAATTGCAATAGAATTCATCATTTCACTCTCCAATTGACGCTATATTGTACGAAATCGCTGCAAGCGCGCTTTTTCCAAAAATAACTGCTTAATATCAGTGTTTTTATTCAATTCCTTGTCTAAAATACACCCATTCCAATTCACATACTGCGCCAGGGAGAAAAGACAGCATGCTTGAAGCCTTTTACGCCACAGAGCGCGGTAGCTTAGAAGATATCACGATTAACGGTGATTTCGACCTGCATCCAGATTTAGTATGGCTTGATCTGATTGCACCTTCACAAGAAGAGCAGCAATGGATTCTGGATGCCTATGCACAAAACTTACCGACCTTAAAATCGCTGGAAGATATTTCTTCTAGTGCCCGATTTTACCGTGATGATGACGGTATTTTGCATATCAGCACCTATTTTTTAACCAAAAATAAAAACTATCAGGTCGAGAATGAAAACGAAGATGAATCCAGCATGCTGGCGACGGTACAAACCGTAGCATTCATTCTGCATAAGGACCGTCTTTTTACCTTGCGTGGCGAAAAGCTGGTGGCCTTTCGTGCCTTCCGTGCCCGTGCGCGCCGCAATGATTATGAAATCGATTATAAAGATCCGACCTGGATTTTATTGGGCCTGCTCGAAGCCAAACTGGATGAGCTGGCCGACATTCTGGAAGATGTACATAAAGATTTAGAGAAATATTCAACTGAAGTGTTGAATAACCGCCATCGCGAGCAGATTCTCGATCTGGATGACATGATTACCCGGCTAGCTCAACTGGAAGATATGCTTGGTAAAGCGCAGCTCTGTCTGATCGATTTACGTCGTGTTCTGACTTTCCTGTCTCGTCCACGCGCCTTGGGCAGTCATATTTATGATGCGGATATCCGAGAACTCAGTGAAGATGTCCGCTCGCTGGTGGAGCATGATGCCTTCCTGTTCCAGAAAGTGCGCTTCCTGCTCGATACCACGTCCGGATTCATTAACACGGAACAGAACGATACGATTCGTCGATTCTCGATCCTGCCAAGTATGCTTGCACCGCCGATGCTCATTGCCAGTATTTATGGCATGAATACCGAAGTTCTGCCTTTTGCACAAGGCTCCATGAGCTTCATTATGGTCAGTATTATTTTGATCGGCTTTTTGATCGGGCCATTGATTTACTTTAGATGGAAGAAGTGGATTTAATTTCTTCACCCTCTCTCTAACTCTCTCCCATAGGGAGAGAGGACTTCCAATATTTATTGAGATAGTAGTTTTTAAAAATATCATTTCTATCCATAAATTTAGAGAGGAAGTTCCCTCTCCTTTTAGGAGAGGGTTAGGGTGAGGTCATATTTTAATCCTTCCTAACGTCCTTTTGATAAAGGAAGGACTTTACTTTTAAAATGTGTCAACAATAAAAAAAAGCACCTTTCGGTGCTTTTTTTATTTACTGAATGATCTGTAAATCATCCTGTAAATGACAGGCCTGAATGATATTCATCATTTTAGCAGGGACAGCTTTAAACTGTAGTCCTTGCGCTTGAGGCGTCTGGCGCAACCAGCGCACCAATACTGCCAAAGCCAAAGTACTACCACTTTCAAGCCCAGCTAGATTAACCACAAGCGGAAACTTGCTCTGTGACTGAACCACACGCAGACCATTTAGGTAATAGTCCTGCGCATTGGCATAGTCAATCTTGCCTGAAACCTGCAATTCCTGATCCTTGAATACAATCACGGCTCACCTATCTGATTATTTCTTGTTCTTGTCGATTGCAGCTTCTGCATCCGGTTTGAAGTTAGCAATGGCTTTATCTATATTACCGCCATTACGTTTGACTGTCGCAGCAAACTGGTTACGGAATTGCAAACCTAGATCGATACCCGATACGTTGATGTTGCGGATTTTCCATTGTGAACCTTTGTCCACCAGCTGGAACGCCACTGGAATTTTCTCGCCTTTATTATTAAAGTCGATGGTTACAACAGGATTTTTGCTATTGCTGGCCTTGTACGGACGCACGCTATAGGTCTGATTGCTGAACTTGGAAAATGCAGAACCATAATTTTCAATGAGCGTTTCACGGAAATTCTTTTCAAACTGCGCGCGCTGTGCAGCAGTACTATACTGGTTCGTCGCATAAGTCCCCATCACAATACGCGTGAAAGACTGTGAATCAATGTATGGATCCAGATTCTGGCGGACAATCGCTTTTACCAGCGCTGGATTGTTCTGCAATTTTGCGTTATCAGCTTTGAGGCGCTCAATCAAACCATCTGCTACTTTTTTAATAAAAACAGGTGGTGCTTCAGACGGTGCAGCAAACACTGTACCAGCAATCATTGTTGAAAGAATGCTTGCTGCAAGCGTTTGTTTTACTAAAGTCTTCACTGAAATCTCCTCAATCTATTATTCAACAAATACAGGTTCTGCATCAGTCGATTCTGAAACTGTCGCCTGTTCTGGGGCAGTTTCTTGACTATCCGACGATTTACCGGCACCGCCAGTAATGAATTTCGTCACTAAATCTTCAATTTCCATGGTGCCTTGGGTATTGGCAATCTGATCACCGCGTTTCAAATAGTTCAGACCACCACCTGGAATAATTTTCAGGTATTTTTCACCCAACAACCCATTGGTCGCTACCATAATATAAGCATCTTCATCAATATTGGTGATGGAGTTCATGTTATCTAACAGTTGTTTTTCCATGTCTTTTTGTTGCGCAGGTGCAGCCGCAGTATAGTCCGAACTATAACGTAACTCTTCCAGTGCTTCCTGCTGAACTTGTTTTAATTGTTCAGTATTAAAAGAGGTCAATGAGCCATCCAGGGTCATATGCACGGTTGCCAGACGCGTTACAGGATCTAAGGTAATGTCATCGACCTGTCCTACTTTCACGCCACTTAAAGCGACTTTGGCACGTGGCTTGATGCCATTTACATTTTCAAACGTTGCCGTCATTTTATAGC
The DNA here is from genome assembly GCF_024129595.1 of Acinetobacter lwoffii. GTDB lineage: Bacteria > Pseudomonadota > Gammaproteobacteria > Pseudomonadales > Moraxellaceae > Acinetobacter > Acinetobacter lwoffii_O. The sequence continues at coordinate 7,600 of NZ_JAMXXS010000003.1, forward strand.
TGTCGGAAATATTGCTTCCCACCAGTCCACTGACACGCATCGCCAAAAAGAACAGGGCAATCCCGAACAAAATAACAAAAACACCAACGGCCAGCTCACTAGTACGTGATTTCATTAAACACCTCCGAACATGACCGCAGTCAACACAAAGTCAAAGCCTAAAACGCACAGTGAAGAATACACGACTGTACGCGTTGTAGAAGTTGCAATACCTTCCGATGTCGGGACACAGGCATAGCCTTGGTATACCGCAATCCAGGTACAAATTAATGCGAATACAAAACTTTTAATAATGGTGCCATTTAAGACATCTTTATAGAATTGCACGCTGCTTTCCATGCCGCTCCAATAAGCGCCTTCATCGGCACCCAGAAAATCCACCCCGACCATTTTGCCGCCCATAATGCCGACTGCGGCAAAGATGACGGAAAGCATTGGCAAGCTAAAAATCCCTGCCCAAAGACGCGGCGAAATTACCCGCTTCAATGGATCGACACCGATCATTTCCATACTGGACAATTGCTCAGTGGCTTTCATCAGACCAATTTCAGCAGTCAAGGCTGAACCGGCACGTCCCGCAAACAGCAAAGCAGCGACCACAGGTGCCAGTTCACGCAGCAAGGTCAGCGCGACTGCTGTTCCTAGCATCGACTCACTACCAAAGGTCGACAAGATGCTGAACATCTGCAAACCAAGCACGGCTCCAATAAACAGGCCAGAAACCACAATAATCAGCAGGGACAATACCCCAACCCGATACATCTGATAAACAAACAGCTTTACTCCAAGCCAGGTCGGCATGGAAAATAAAATCTGCAACAGCATCAGGGTCGCGACCCCAATCCCCTGTACACGTTCAATAACGCGTCTACCTAATGCGGCAATTGCATTCATGAACGAACCTCATCACTTAAATAAGCTTGATGACTAAACTGATAATCCACCGGACCTTCTACCGAACCGGTCAGGAATTGCTTTACAAAAGCAGATGGATGTGCTTTTAGTTCTGCCGGTGTGCCCTCGCCCTGAATTTTGCCTTCTGCCACCACATAGATGTAGTCTGCAATCGATAAAGTTTCTGCAACATCATGTGAGACAATAATCGTGGTCAAGTCCAGTGCTTCACGTAATGAACGGATCAGACGAGTCAAAACGCCCATCACAATCGGATCCTGTCCGGCAAACGGTTCATCGTACATGATCAGCTCAGGATCCAACGCAATCGCACGGGCCAAAGCCACGCGTCGGTTCATACCGCCAGACAGTTCGGACGGCATCATCTGTTCTGCACCACGTAAACCGACTGATTCCAGTTTCAGTGCCACGATTTCCTTAATCAGATGTTCCGGCAATTTGGTATGTGCCCGAATCGGAAATGCGACATTTTCATACACGCTCATATCAGTAAACAAAGCACCGCTCTGAAACAACATACCCATCCGTGCACGTGCTGAAAAAAGTTCGGAACGTGACATCGTGGCAATATCCTTGCCGTCCAATAAAACCTGACCGTGCTCAGGAACCAGCTGCCCACCAATCAGTCTTAATAAGGTGGTTTTACCGGTTCCCGATGGTCCCATAATGGCGGTAATCTGCCCACGACGAATATTTAAACTCACGTCGTCATAAATCACGCGCTCACCCCGCTTGAAGCTCAGATTCTTGACTTCAATCAGAGATTGAGTATCTCGCGCTGTTTGATTTTTCATAGCTGAGTTTATTCCTGCATTTTTTCAGCATGCATACTATAAAGGAACGAAGTTCAAAATGTTAGCAGTTGAAAAAGGTGGTTTAATATCATAAAAAATGACAACAATGGATTATTTCGTATTTTTTATAATAAAAATATGTACTTAAGCTTGAAGCAGGTACATTGATTAATTAAAAAGACTGTATAAATAATAGATAATATTACATAAAATCAAAGTCAATGCGATATATGGCATATACACCTCTATCAATTGAGATCGAAGAGCTAAGCTTTTCATATTAATAATTATCATAACCCGGACAAAATATGATTTAGTAGACATTTTACGTTAAAAAGCAAAAAACTCAATGCATAAAAAAACCGGTATTTCTACCGGTTTTTTATCTTCATCTAGCGACTGAATTAGTCGTTAAATTTACGACGTGGACGATCTTCACCACCGAACGAACGTTCACCACGTGGCTTGTCATCAAAGTTGCGACGTACTGGACGATCACCGAAGTCACGCTTTGGACGATCATCAAACGAACGTTGTGGACGATCACCAAAACCGCCTTCACGACGTGGAGCTGGACGATCACCAAAATCACGTTTTGGACGATCACCATAACCACCTTCACGAGCTGGTTTGTAATCTACACGGTTGCCACGGTTGTCATCATTAGAGCGAGGACGGTCACCAAAACCACCTTCACGACGTGGAGCTGGACGATCACCGAAGTCACGCTTTGGACGGTCATCAAACGAACGTTGTGGACGATCACCAAAACCGCCTTCACGACGTGGAGCTGGACGATCACCAAAGTCACGCTTTGGACGGTCATCAAACGAACGTTGTGGACGATCACCGAAACCGCCTTCACGACGTGGAGCTGGACGATCACCGAAGTCACGACGTGGACGATCTTCGCCAAATGCTGGACGTTCGCCACGAGGTTTGTCATCGAAGCTACGACGTGGACGATCATCACCGCCTTCACGACGTTTGAAGTTGCTTTCGCCTTCAAAACGACGACCACCACCGAAACCACCACGACTGCCATCACGACGACCGCCATCACGGCCACGACCGCGACCAGCGCCATCACGGCTACCACGTGCAGGAGGTGGAGATGGCTCAAGACCTTCAATTTCAGATACGTTTAGACGCGCATCAAGGAAGTCTTCTAAAGCACGGATTTTACCGCGTTCACGGTAAGTCGCCAAAGTAATGGCTTTACCAGTACGACCCGCACGACCTGTACGACCGATACGGTGTACATAGTCTTCATTCTTCATTGGAAGACCGAAGTTGATGACGTGTGAAATTGTTGGTACGTCAAGACCACGCGCTGCAACGTCAGTTGCAACCAAAATCTTCGCACGACCTTCACGGATGCTACGTAAACGACGGTTACGAACAGTTTGTGGCATAGCACCGTGAAGTGCTACAACTGATAGACCTGCTTCAGCAAGTTCTTCAGCCAACATATCTGTGTCTTCTTGAGTTGACGCAAATACAACTGCTTGATCAACGTCTTCTTCGTTCAACCAGTGAGTAAGAAGTTTTTTCTTGTGCTCGAAACCGTCAGTCCAATGCAAAGTCTGAGTAATATCAGTATTTGTAGAGTGACCAGTTTCGATCGAAATACGCATTGGATCATTCATCATGCGTTCTGCAAGTGTAATGATACGTGGTGCAAAAGTCGCAGAGAACATAAGAGTTTGTTTGCGGTTTGCAGCCAACTCACCAATTGCTTCTAAGTCTTCAGAGAAACCCAGGTCAAGCATACGGTCAGCTTCATCAACGATTAACGCGTCAACTTTATCCAATTTGATTTGACGACGATTCACCAAGTCAAGTAGACGACCTGGAGTTGCAACAACAACTTGCGCGCCTTTTAACTGTTGAATTTGCTTACCGAAAGGCATACCGCCCATGATTGCCGCAATACGCACGCCTTTCATGTGACGTACAAATGCAATCGCGTCTTGACATACCTGTTGTGCCAATTCACGAGTTGGTGAAATCACCAAAATATTCGGTTGAGTAACCGCTTTCATACGGTCTTTAAACGGTACTAATGTATCTTGGTTTGCCAACGCATTTAACGTAGGCAGTAAGAATGCAGCAGTTTTACCAGAACCTGTTTGGCTTGACACAAGAAGGTCTTTGCCTTCAAGCGCAGCTGGAATCGCTTGTTCTTGTACAGGAGTAGGAGTAGTAAAGCCTAAAGCGTCGAGAGCCTGGGTTAGAGATTCATCGAGGGAAAAATCAGCAAAAGTTTTGCTCATAGAGAGTATTCACCCTGAAATGGGTGCTCCATTTAATAAATAACAATTATGGACATCGGCAAAAAGCGGCACAGCAAATAATGCTGAAAATATTAGGATTCAGCAGCGATCCGAGTAACGACGATGTGGATATAACGCACGCATGATTACGGCCGCAAACCTGAAGGAATCGCTTAAGCGATTGGGGCGCGAAGGATATGTCCTCTCTATGGACAGCACGCGCATACAATGATTAGAAGATAGTGTTCAGGTAAAGAACAGAAATTAAGTGCGTGGCAGAATTATAGCAGAATATTTCACAATGTCATTAAGTTTTAAAACTAATTTTCCTTATTCACAATTTATCTATATATTTCTAATACTTAAAATATAATAAAAAATGTAACAGATGGTATAAAAAGTCACTTTTCGCCAATTCACCTGATATTTCCAGTATTCAAGCAAACATCAATACCCCTATACCAGTCTCTCGCGACTTAAATTTCCGTGCATAAAAAAGGCATCCCGAAGGACGCCTTTTCTCAATATTAGATCTGATTCATCTAAACCCGATTATTTTGCTGCTTCGCCCCAAGCAGGAACAACTGCTTGCATTAAAGGCTTAAGCATTTTCATTGAACAAGCCAAAACTTGACCATTTTCCATAGAGTCGCTACCACCACGTGCATCAACTACAGTACCGCCTGCTTCTTTCACGATCAATTCACCAGCTGCGATATCCCAAGGCTTTAAACCAAGTTCGAAATAACCATCGAAACGACCTGCAGCAACATAGGCTAAATCCAATGCTGCAGAACCTGAACGACGATATTGCGCGCCAGCTTCAGTTACGTTTAATAGGGTTTGAAAATGATTCTTTGCATAAGACACAACTTCGCCATTACGCTTGGCACGATAAGCGTGACCAACAGCCATAAAGGTATTTTCCAGGCTGTCTTTAACATTCACACGAATACGGCGCTGGTTCATCATGGCACCACGACCACGACTCGCAGAGAATAGCTCATCTTTCACCGGGTCATAAATCACCCCGTGTTGAGTAATGCCTTTGTGCTGAACTGCGATAGAGATACAGAAATGCGGGAAACCGTTAATGAAGTTTAAAGTACCATCTAGCGGATCGATCACCCAACACCAATCGGCGTCATGACCTTTACCTTCCTGATAGCCAAACTCTTCACCAAGGAAACTGTGATTTTTATAGCTTTTACGTAGGGTATCGATGGTCAACTGTTCCAAATAACGATCTACACGCGTTACCGGACCATCAATTCCTTTTTCTTCGACTTGTAGATCGAGTTTATGACGATTCTGATGCGCTTTTAAAAGCTCTTGACCAACTAACTGAGCCGCACGCGCAGCCATCACCACCATAGGTTCCATTGAACACCCACTACAAATTTGAAGACACTGATAAAGAATAATGCATAAAAGCCCCGATATCTTAGCAAATATCAGGGCTTTTTTGGGAAAAATGTGTCTAAAATTTTTAAGATATTATGACAAGACGCTTTGCCCCAGGCTGGACCAAGCCTGATTGATCGATTTTTCAATGCCTTGCGCATCCAGACCCGCTTGCTGCAACATCTGTGCATGGGTCGCTTGCGCCATAAACGTATCATCCAGACCCAGATTCAACATCGGTTTGACAATCTGTGCTTCTGCCAGATATTCATTCACGGCACTACCTGCACCGCCCATCACTGCATGTTCTTCCACCGTGACAAACAGACTGGTGCTTAAAGCGAGATCATCGAGCATTTGAGTATCCAGTGGTTTGACAAAACGCATGTTAACCACACGCACGCCAATCTCATGTTTCACGGCAAATGCTTCAGCAGCGTCGACTGCAGCCTGTACCCGGCTACCAAATGCCAGTACAGAAATATATTCATCATACTGCCCATTAAAACTGGCTACGATTTCCGCCTGACCGATCGGAATCTCAACCATCTTTTGCTGAATCTCGACGCCCAGTCCATTGCCACGCGGATAACGTACCGCTGCCGGTCCTGGATATAAATACGCAGTATGCAACATTTGACGACATTCATTTTCGTCTTTCGGCGCCATGATCACGATATTCGGGATAGTACGCATATAGGCATAGTCATAAGCACCGGCATGGGTCGGGCCATCTTCACCGACCAGACCAGCACGATCAATACCGAAAGTAACATCCAGATTCTGCAAAGCCACGTCATGTACCAGTTGATCATAACCGCGTTGCAGGAAAGTCGAGTAAATTGCAACCACCGGCTTCAAGCCTTCACAAGCCATACCGGCAGCCAAGGTAACTGCATGCTGTTCGGCAATTGCTACATCAAAGAAACGTTCCGGATATTCTTTGGCAAACTTCACCATACCTGAGCCTTCGCACATGGCGGGAGTAATCGCGAGCAAACGTGTGTCTTGTGCCGCTTCATCGCAAAGCCATTGCCCAAATACATCCGAATATTTCGGCGCAGTATTGCTGGCAGCAACGGCATTGAGTTTGCTAATCGCGTGATACTTGATTTGATCCGATTCTGCCGGAGCAAAGCCTTTGCCTTTTTTGGTATAGATATGAATCAGGCGTGGGCCTTTACGCTTTTTCAGCGCATTAAAGACGTGCACCAGTTGTTTGACATCATGACCATCGTATGGGCCAAAATAGTCAAAGCCAATGGCTTGGAATAAGTTATCTGCAGCATCGGTCGCTGCACTGTGCAAACGCGAGTTATACAACCATTCCGGATGTGGCTGTACATATGCCTCACCCTGCTCGGTAACATTAACGAACTCACCGCGCTCCCAAATGGCAGCCAGATGTTTGGCAAAACCACCGGTACTGCAAGAAATCGACATATCATTGTCGTTCAGCACCACCATCAGATCAGCACTGTGTGCCACGGCATCATTCAAAGCTTCAAAAGCCATACCTGCCGTCATGGCGCCATCGCCAATAATCGATACCACTTCACACGGCTTGTTCTGATAACGACGTGCCAGCGCCATACCTAGGCCAGCAGAAATCGCCGTCGAAGAATGCCCTACCCCAAAGGTATCAAATTCAGATTCTTCACGAGCCGGAAACGCAGCCAGACCATCTTTGGCACGAATCGTGGTGAGCTGTTCACGACGACCAGTCAACACTTTATGCGGATAGGCCTGATGACCTACATCCCAGATCAGGCGGTCATGCGGTGTATTAAAGCAATAATGTAAAGCCACGGTGAGTTCAATCACACCGAGATTGGCACCAAAATGTCCGCCACTTTGCCCGGCAGCATACAAAATGAATTGACGTAACTCATCCGCCACTTGTTCTAGCTGGCTTTGCTCGAGTGCACGCAGTTGCTCAGGATGATTGATCGCATCAAGCAACGGTGTTACAGGGCGTTGAGTTGGGATTTCTGTATACAGCATATTATGGCAAAGCCTTCTAAAGCCTGGCAAATCTAAAGCTAGGTCAATGGGGAGTACCCGATCATATAGCTGAATTGTAGCAGCTTCAATTCAGCTACGCTTCTAGCGATGCAATATTAAACAATGATCTCGTCGGGGTGAAAAAATTGCAGCCTACGATTATCCTGAATAATCTTACTATTTATCAACTATTATCGTTCGCTTTCTACAAAAAAGAAAATCTATTGCAGAATTTCGACTTTGCAATTCTACCAATGTTCAATCATTACGCTATACTTTAGCCAATTTCAGGATTTAACGGGTTCAGCTGTGCCAATCGAATTTGTCGCAACGTCAAGATTACCTACCGCTCACGGTGAATTTAAAATTACTGTATTTCAAGACCCTGAGACTGGCGAAGAACATGTCGCACTTTCCAAAGGACTTGAAGAAATATCAGATGAGCCTGTAGTGGTGCGTGTGCATTCTGAATGTTTAACCGGTGATGCCTTTGCTTCGCTCAAATGCGACTGTGGCCCGCAATTGCAAGCGACTTTAAAACTGATCAATGAATTGGGCCGCGGAGTCATTCTGTATTTGCGTCAGGAAGGTCGTGGCATTGGCCTGACCAATAAAATTCGCGCTTATGCTCTGCAAGATCAGGGACATGACACCGTAGATGCCAATTTAATGCTGAACCTGCCCGCAGATGCACGCCAGTATGATATGTGCAGCATCATGCTGGATCATTTACAGGTGAAAGCAGTACGCCTGGTGACCAATAACCCTTCTAAAATTGAGGCTTTAAAAGCCCAGGGAATTAACGTGATCGATCGTGTGCCTTTGACTGTGGGTTTAAACCCTTTTAATGAACAATATCTCAAGACCAAGCACGAACGCATGGCACATCTTTATAAAAAGGATGATTTTTAATATTTTTAAAACCCTGTCCTACCTTATTTTAACTTAACCACTCCAAACCTCCCTTTCTTGCGCTTCGACTTAAAGCAATGCTTAAGTCTTGCTCGGGGAGGTTTTCCCTATCTTTCTTAAAAATGGGGTTAGGGGAAGATTAAATCGTCATCGAGAAAATCCGGTTCTCCGGTATGCGTCGCTTTAAACGTAAATCAAAAGCCATACAAATATTGCGTACAAATGGTTTCCCTTTCTCCAGAATCGTGACTGACGAGTCTGAAAATTGAATCAAACCATCCTGTGCCATTTCGTCAATCTGTTCCAAAACCTCATCAATTTCAGGGAAAAGCATCTCGGAATTTTCCCATGAGGTGCTAAAGCTGCACATCAAATTTAGAATATGTTGCCGGATGATCAAATCTTCCTGATTTAAGACATGTCCTTTAAATACCGGAATTTCATTGCGCGCCAGGCATTCATAATATTCTTCAATGGTTTTCACATTCTGCGCAAAGCTGTACCAGCTATCACTGATTGAAGAAATGCCTAGCCCAATCATCACCTGGGTTTTAGAGGCTGTGTATCCCATAAAGTTGCGGTGCAATGTTCCCGCTTGAAAGGACTGGTACATCGCATCTTTCTCTAAGGCAAAATGATCCATACCGATTTCATGATAGCCATGTGCCAGAAGTTTCTTTTTACCCGCTTCATAGCATTCCCGTTTGATCGCATCTTTGGGCACATCGGCATCTTTAAAACCGCGCTGACCATTACCTTTAATCCAGGGCACATGTGCATAGCTATATAAAGCCAGACGGTCCGGCAAGAGCGAATTGGTTTGTTCAATAGTATTTAAAACATCATCCAGACTCTGAAATGGCAGACCAAAGACCAGATCATGGGAAATCGATTCATAGCCAATTTCTCGCGCCCATTCGGTCACCTGTTTAACATTTTCATAAGGCTGAATCCGGTGAATCGCCTTTTGCACGGTTTCGTTATAATCCTGCACACCATAACTGACCCGACGAAAACCCAGGTCATACAATCCCTGCAAATGTTCACGCGTAGTATTATTGGGATGACCTTCGAAACTGAATTCATACTCAGGCGCTACGTCTGCTTTGGCCAGAATGCCTTGAATTAGTTGAGCCAGATGTGCCATTGAAAAAAAGGTCGGCGTTCCTCCACCAAAATGAATCTCTTTAATGATGGGCTTTTCTTGTAATAACTCGCAATATAGACCCCATTCTTTCAGCAGTGCCTGAATATAAGGTTGTTCGACTTCATGGCGTTTGGTCACGCGCTTATGACACCCGCAGAAGGTACACAGGCTTTCGCAAAATGGCAGGTGGATATACAAGCTAATGCCTTCGCTTTGATTGGATTCATCAAAAGACTTTTTTAGCGTTTGCTTCCATTGTTCCAGCGAGAAATTCTGCTCTTCCCAATACGGAACAGTGGGATAACTGGTATAGCGTGGCCCGGGAACATTGTATTTTTGAATCAGGGAATTGACCTGTACCGACATGAGACCCACCTATTACCGTCGAGAAATGCTCAAGCCAATGAGCGCTTGTGAGTTATTGTGCTGAGCTTGAAAAAAGAATTCAACCTAGCCATTTAGTCGGATTTAATGATGCATTCTGCTTATGAATAGTGGAATGTAATGTCTGGGCTGATGAATTGCATCACCAAATTAGACCTTAATCTTTGACTGATTTTATGCTTTGATGTCGTTAGTTTTTTATTTCCCTACGAGGGCTCTGATGCAGCATCCTACATCTACGGATATTCAACACGTTCGTGAATTTCTCCTCGACTTGCAGGCACGGATTTGTGCAGCATTAGAACAGCAGGAACGTGCTGGCGGCGGTACGGCCGAATTTATCATCGATGACTGGGAGCGTCCAGAAGGTGGTGGTGGCCGTTCACGTGTTTTGCAAAATGGTACGGTGATTGAAAAAGGTGGGGTAATGTTCTCCCACATCAACATTTCCAAGCTACCTGCTTCTGCGACCGAACGCCATCCCAATATTGCCGGTGCCAAAGCGCAAGCGATGGGGGTATCACTGGTCATCCATCCAAAAAACCCGAATATACCGACTTCGCATGCCAACGTGCGTTTATTTGTGGCTGAAAAAGAAGGCCAAGATCCGATTTGGTGGTTTGGTGGCGGTTTTGACCTGACCCCGTTTTATCCGAATGATGAAGATGTACTGTCTTGGCATCAAACGGCGCATGATCTATGTGCGCCATTCGGCGAAGAGGTTTATCCTGAACATAAACAATGGTGTGATGATTATTTTTATCTGAAACATCGTGATGAACAGCGTGGCGTTGGCGGCTTGTTTTTTGACGACCTGAATCAATGGGATTTTGAAACCTGTTTCCAGTATATGCAGGCTGTAGGCAATGGTTACTTAGAAGCCATTCTGCCGATTTTCCAACGCAATCAGGATAAGCCTTATACCGAAGCACAACGCGAGTTTCAGTTATACCGTCGCGGCCGTTATGTGGAATACAATCTGGTTTATGACCGCGGCACCCTGTTTGGCTTGCAGACTGGCGGCCGGATTGAATCGATTCTGGTCAGCCTGCCCCCGCTTACCGGATGGTCTTATTGTCCTGAATGGGATGAAGGCGCACCGGAAAAACGTTTAACAGATTACTACCTGAAACCACATGACTGGTTAACAGAATTAAAATTCAATGCAATGAAATGATACAAACAGCCCTCAAATAGAGGGCTGTTTTAATAGATATATCCTCTATACTGCTGCATAGAAATAACTGATTTGATCGCGGCACCCTATCGCTACATCGATCATATTCCATTTGATGTCTAGTGAGAATAACAATGCATAATCTTCAATTAAATCTACCTGTGTTGGCCTTTTGGCTTTTTCTGGCTCTCGCCATCAGCGCGATGAGTACCGCAATTTTGAGTCACAACCTGATTCTGGATGGCGCCGCTATTCTGGTGAGTATCCTGACTGGGTTTGGGGTTGTTCTCAGTATGGCGCTGATGTTTGCGGAACATATTATGGATATTTGCAGTTCCTAAAACCCGGATCACTTAACAGCAATTTAAAATCGCGCAGGCTTTAGTCTCTGCGCTTTTTCACGTATATTGATGGCCATTTCCGCACATGGACATTGTGAAATGAGCAAACAATTTTCCGTGATTGGTAACCCGATTGAACAATCACGTTCTCCAGAATTGCATCACGCCTTTGCTGCTAAAACTGGTGTCGACCTGAGTTACACCAAGCGTCTGGCGCCACTGGATGGCTTCGTAGCCAACATTCAGGAATTCTTTAGCAATGGCGGTAGTGGTATGAATGTCACCGTACCCTTTAAAGAACAGGCTTTTGCCCACTGTCAGGTGCTGAGTGAACGGGCCAAAATTGCCAAAGCCGTGAATACGCTATGGATGGAAAATGGTGTGCTGCATGGCGACAATACCGATGGTCAGGGACTGGTTGAAGCAATTCGAGCACTAGATTGGCCACTGGAAAATACAGATATTTTAATTATTGGTGCAGGCGGTGCCACGCGTGGTGTAATCTATCCCCTAGCCCAGGCAGGTGCGAAAAAAATCGTGATCGCCAATCGTACCTTGGCACGGGCGGAACAACTGGTCGCTGATCTTCAGAATGCCGTACCGCAAGTCGAATTACAGGCGATTTCACTAGACACTTTAGCCGGTGAATTTGATTTGATGATTAATGCCACTTCTGCCAGTCTCAGCGGTGATGCCCTGGTTTTACCGGAAACGCTACAGTTTAAACGGGCCTATGAAATGGCCTATGGCAAACCTTCTTCCTTTCTGGATCAAGCCAAGGCACGCGGTGTACCGACATCTGAAGGTTTTGGCATGCTGGTCGGTCAAGCAATTGAATCTTTTTACATCTGGAATGGTATCAAACCGGATTTAAAAGAGTTTCTTTAAAACCCCTATCTCTCTAATGAGTTCAGCTCGGGTTGCAACTGCAACCCTTTACTTCCCTCCTACTACTTTTTATAAGCTGAAAAACCATGGATTGGTTTTAATGACATTTTAAAATGAGTTATTTTGCCACCTGAATCCGAGCACAATTCATACAAAAATATACTGGACAAATCACCTTTTAACTCATTAAATTCCATTGATATAACAAGTTTTTAATCTTCCTGTAATGTAAACACCTAATGATGAAATTCGATGATTTCATTCATTAGCCTTAAAAATCGATTAGCTTTTCTGACATTTTTATTCACTGAATTCATCAATGTTTTTTTATCCCGAATGTGAATAATCAAAGAATCGATACAGATAATCCAAAACTAATTTCAATCAGGATTAAACGCATGCCAGCATATAAAGCCCCTTTACACGACATTCGCTTCCTTATGAATGAAGTGCTTGACTACCCTGCGCACTACCAGAATTTGTCGAATGGTGAATATGCCGATGCCGACACGGTAGATATGATCTTAGAAGGCGCTGCAGATTTCTGTGAAAATGTACTGTCGCCGTTGAATCAAAGCGGTGATGAAGAAGGCTGTCATTTTGAAAATGGCGAAGTAAAAACACCGAAAGGCTTTAAAGAAGCTTACGACCAGTTCGTACAAGGTGGCTGGCAAGGTCTGTCTTATCCTGAAGAATTTGGTGGCCAAAACCTGCCAATGTCTTTAAACCTGATCAAATCGGAAATGATGGGGACTGCAAACTGGTCATTCCAGATGTATCCGGGTTTAAGTGTGGGTTGTATCAACACTATCATGCAATATGGTACCGATGAGCAGAAAAACACGTATCTGCCTCACTTAGTTGCAGGAACTTGGGCGGGCACCATGTGTCTGACTGAGCCGCAATGTGGTACTGACTTGGGTCAAGTTAAGACCAAAGCAGAGCCGAAAGAAGATGGCAGCTATGCGATTTCAGGCACCAAAATCTTTATTTCTGCAGGTGAGCATGACCTGACTGAAAATATCGTACATATCGTACTGGCACGTCTGCCCGATGCACCACAAGGTACCAAAGGGATTTCTCTGTTTATCGTACCTAAATTTATTGCTGCGGCGGATGGCGGTATCGGTGAGCGTAATCCAGTGAACTGCGGTTCGATTGAACACAAAATGGGGATTCGAGCTTCAGCAACGGCTGTACTGAATTTTGACAATGCGACTGGCTACCTGATTGGCGAACCGAATAAAGGCTTGCACGCTATGTTCACCTTTATGAACACGGCGCGTATTGGTACTGCGATTCAGGGTATTTGTCATGCTGAACTGTCGTTCCAGGGTGCTTTACCTTATGCTAAAGAACGTATGTCAATGCGTGCCTTGTCTGGCAAAAAAGATCCAGAAAAAGTAGCGGATGCGATCATTCATCATGCCGATGTACGCCGTATGCTGTTGACGCAAAAAGCCATTGCTGAAGGTGGCCGTGCCATGATTTATCATGCTGCACAAATTGCGGACAACATGAATGATGCTTTGCTGCGTGGCGATACTGCTGCATTTGAACAGCATGATGATCATCTTGGTTTCTATACTCCAATCCTGAAAGGCTTCCTGACCGAAATGGGCTATGAAGCATCAAATCACGGTATGCAAGTCTTTGGTGGACATGGCTATATCAAAGAATGGGGCATGGAACAGATCGTACGTGACTCACGTATCTCTACCCTGTACGAAGGTACAACAGGTGTTCAGGCACTGGACCTGATTGGCCGTAAAGTGCTATTGACCTCGAAAGGCAAAGTGATTCGTGATTACACTGCTGAAATCCTGAAATTCTGCGGTCAGCATGCACGTAATAAATACATGCGCCGTTTTGCCTGGGATTTAACCAAGCTGTGTGCACAGTGGAATGCATTAACCGTGCGTATCATGCTGGCAGCACGTAAGGACCGTGACATCGTCTCTTCTGCGTCAGTCGATTTCCTGATGTTCTCCGGTTATGTGATGATGGCGTACTTCTGGGCACAGCAAGCCGCAGTCGCTTCAGCCAAACTGGCTTCTGGCGATGGTGCGGAAGTTCCAGAATTCTATAAAGCAAAAATCAAAACTGCTGATTTCTACTTTGAACGTATCCTGCCACGTACCCAAGGTCACGCAGAAGCGATGGTGAATCCATCTAAAACCATGACGGCACTCGCTCCAGAACACTTTAGCTTTGACTATTAAGTTGTAAATTGAGTTAAAAAGAGCGCTTCGGCGCTCTTTTTATTGACGCAGACGCCCTTGTTTAACTTAAAAAACCTTTCTGGATAGAAAATATACAAATTTAATTTTATATTTTTCAATATCCTAATAAATTAGCCAAATAAAACGCTTGTATATCTCAAAATAAGCGGTATGATAATCCCAACTAGAAAAATTCTTGTTTTGGTTAGTCTTCTTTTAAGTATCGCAGTTTTAGTCATAAACCTTCGTATTACAGATCAAAAAGCTCCATCCTTTTTATTTTTCAAAGTTACAGTTAGTCATCTGAAATTTTGGCTATAAATTCATACGATTCAATAGGTTATATTATGTCTAATACAGTTAACGGTACAGTAAAATGGTTCAACGAAACTAAAGGTTTTGGTTTCATTCAACAAGAATCAGGTCCAGACGTTTTTGCTCATTTCAGCGAAATCACTGGTTCAGGTTTCAAAACTTTAGTTGAAGGCCAAAAGGTTTCTTTCAGCGTAGCTCAAGGTCAAAAAGGCCCGACAGCTGTAAATATCGTTGCTCTATAATTTAGAAGCAAGATATTGAAAAAAGCACTCTTAGAGTGCTTTTTTTGTGCCTATCATTTCTCTCATACCGCTCGCTTTTAAAGATCATTGGGTTGTTCTAAAAACCGGTGTGCTCTATGCCAGGCTAAAAATACCGGATCAGGGGCAAAACGTTTTGGTACGTCGATTCGTTTACCGTGATAAAGTTTTAAATAGGCGTATAAACTCGCATCTTGCTTGGCTTGATTCGCAAGACACACTTTAAGCCCTTTATCTAGCGTGATAAATCCCTGATCGAAAGCTTGATCCAATAAAGAAGATAAACAAATTCCATTACGCGGATTTCTTCTATGTACCTGATTTTCAGACCAAGGTACGATATGAGAAGCCACTAAAAAGGCTTTGGTCTTAATACCAGAGATCGCACATTGATATTGATAATTAAGTTTAACTTGTAAAGCAAATTCCTGGTGTGGCGAACCGCGAACTTTTACATTGGCATATTGATCTTCAACGCTATAATCGAGGATTTCTTGACGTAAATGCGTATCTAACAAAGCATCCTGTTTTTCGCCTATTCCTGCTAATTTAAGTAATCGCCAAAAATCATCTGCCGTGATCTCATTCATGCCATATTGTTGAAAAAAATGTTCCCAAGTATTTCCGCGTGGTTTAAAAGTCCATTGAAAATCTTCCAAATCGGACTGCAGAATAGGATCTATAAAACGTATACCATCGATCACTTCCGCAAAGACCGGTTTGGTTCGGCGTTTTTGATGATTTTGAGGAATGGCATTAGGTGCAATAATCTTGGCTATACGGCCTGCACCATAAAGATAGAATTGATTTTTAATTTCAGAGGCTTTTTGCGGTCGTCGATATAAAAAGAAATCCCCTTCCCTGACTCGATTATATTTAGACTGATCCCAATGATATTCTTTAAAGTCCCGATCTTCATAAACCAGATGATCACTTTTACTATCAAAAATAAAGAATCGGGTATTAGTTAAATCCAGCTGTTGAAAATCCCATAATGTATCCACCTGCCCACCCTCTAGAAATTATAATATTCATTTAATTTAATCTTTGAATATTCTCAGAAAACTTCTCTTTAAGAAAGCGTCAATCAGACTTTAGGCATTTTATTTAAGGCAATAAAAAACCCCAATAAACTCCTATTAGGGTCTCTTTTAGAACAATGGAGAAATTAAATAATTAAAGAAATTCTTCTAATACCGAATTTAAAAAGATATGTCCCTGTTCGGTACATGAAAGCCGGTCTTGATCATCAACCATTAATTTTCTGTCACGTAAAGAGCTCAGTAACTCCTGTAAAGTATCTAGACTCAAACCGGTACGTTCGGCATAGAGTTTGGCTTCCACACCCTGATTTAAACGTAACGCATTCATCATAAACTCAAAGGGCATGTCAGCATCTTCAATCCGCTTAAACTGCAGATGTTCAGCAGGTACTTTGGCTAAGTAGTCTTTAGGTAAACGGGTTTTCTGGAACCGATACACGCCATCCGGCTGAGTGACTTTGCCGTGTGCTCCGGCACCAATTGCCAGATAATCACCAAACTGCCAGTAATTCAGATTATGCGCTGAAGGCAATTCTTTACGCCAAGCCGAAACTTCATAGTTGATAAAGCCTTGAGCTTTTAAGTAGAGCTCACCCTGCTCCTGAATATCTTCCAATACTTCATCGACAGGCAAAATCGGTTGAGTCCGGAAAAATACCGTATTGGGTTCAATCGTCAGCTGATACCAGGAAATATGGGTTGCGCCCTGCTCCACTGCCAGTTTTAAATCATGCAAAGCCTGTTCTAAAGTCTGTTCAGGCAAACCATGCATCAAGTCGACATTAATCCGCTGAAACCCAGCTTCACGTGCCAGCCCAATGGCAGAAATCGCATCTTCATTGCTGTGAATCCGTCCCAAACGCTTGAGATGCTCGGTATTAAAACTCTGTACCCCAATCGACAGACGGTTAATTCCGGCCTGCAAATAACCGGCAAACGGATCATGTTCGACTGTGCCGGGATTGGCTTCCAGCGTAATCTCACAGCCTTCGGCAAAGGGAATAACGGCTTTGAGCTGATCAAATAACCATTGATAGCCTAGGGCAGAAATCAGTGACGGCGTCCCCCCACCAATAAAGACACTGTGAATCTGCCGGCCTTGGGCAAAATCGACCTGAGTTTTAAAGTCTTCCACCAGTGCTCGTAAATATTCCTGTTCCAATTCCAGTGATAGCTGACCATCTGGAACCGCATGCGAATTGAAGTCACAATAAGGACATTTGCGCACACACCAAGGCATATGAATATATAAGGACAAAGGGACAGCAGCAGGATTCAATTCAGCCAAAGAACTACTCAAAAACGATTACAAGATATAGCGGAATTTTAACATGACTCGGCGGCAACACTGCTAAAATTAAATTTGATCGTGTGATATGCCTAAAAATTTAAATAGAATTAGTCAGTTAAAATTATGAAAATATCTTCTCAACTTATTATTTTACTTCCTTTGGTTTTTGCAATCGGTGTTTTATTGACACTCCAGACCGCAATTAATACACAACTAAAAGAATATTTATATTCTCCTATTCAAGCTGCATTTTTTTCCTTTTTGATTGGTACAATAGTGCTCGCCGTAATCGTACTTTTTCAGTCCAATCCCAAACCCGGTTTACAGGAACTGATGAGTGTTCCCTGGTATTTATGGCTCGGGGGCATCGTGGGTGTATATGCGATTAGTATGAGCATTTATGCAGCACCCAAACTTGGCTTTCTGGTTCTTAGCGGTCTCATTATTTTTGGTCAGATGGTAATGTCGATGCTGGTCGATCATCTAGGTTTATTGGGTAATGAAAAAATGCCGATTAACTGGCAACGTCTTTTAGGCGGCGTGGTAATTTTTATTGGTGTGCTTCTCACTTTACAACGCTAAACCTTCTATTTAAGCACATGATCACGATGAGTAATTTTTGTGTCGAATGTTTCACCAATTACAACCTTTAGTTTTGAATTAAAAAAACTTTTTCATCTGATGCTGCCTATTCTGGTGACCCAATTTTCTCAGGCTGGTCTGGGCCTGATTGATACCATTATGGCCGGTCACCTGTCTGCTACCGATCTTGCCGCGATTGCCGTCGGAGTAGGACTCTGGATTCCGGTGATGCTGCTGTTTAGTGGCATTATGATTGCCACGACGCCTTTGGTTGCTGAGGCCAATGGCGCACGCACACCTGAAAAAATTGCCACCATTGCACGTCAATCGCTTTGGGTTGCCCTGATTCTTGGGGTAATTGCCGGCTTGATTTTGCAACTCTTGCCGGCCACTTTGCCACTTTTAGGTGTACCGGAAAGCTTACAACCTAAAGCCGGTTTATTTCTGCATGCGATTGGTTTTGGTATGCCAGCGGTAACCATGTATGCGGCCTTACGCGGCTATTCTGAAGCGATTGGAAATCCGCGTCCGGTGACCGTGATTAGTTTATTGGCGCTGGTCTTGCTAGTTCCGCTGAACTATATCTTTATGTATGGTATTGGCCCTGTTCCGGCCCTAGGCAGTGCAGGCTGTGGGTTTGCCACGGCGATTTTACAGTGGCTAATGGTCATCACCCTCGCGTTGTATATCTTTAAAAATAAGGCCTATCAACGTACCCAGCCTTTTACCCATTGGGAAAAAATCAACCCGGAATGGATGAAGCGCATCTTACAGCTTGGCTTTCCAATCGGATTGGCAATTTTTTTTGAGGTCAGTATTTTCAGTACTGCTGCAATTGTGCTGAGTCCTTTGGGTGAGACCATTGTCGCTGCCCATCAGATTGCTATTTCTGTCACTTCACAACTGTTCATGATTCCCATGTCACTGGCGATTGCCCTGACCATTCGGGTTGGCACCTACTATGGTGAACAGAACTGGCAAGCCATGCGTAAAGTACAATATCTCGGCCTGATTACTGCCACTATTCTGGCGATCCTGACCATGATTCTGCTTTGGGTTTTCCGCAATGAAATCGTAGCACTCTACACCTCAGATCTGATCGTGACCCAAATTGCGGTGTATCTGATTCTGTTTGCCATTGCCTATCAGCTGATGGATGCCTGGCAGATCAGTGCGGCAGGTTGTCTGCGCGGCATGCAGGATACCAAGGGGCCAATGTGGATTACCATGCTGGCTTACTGGGTCATCGCCTTCCCGGTCGGGGTGTATTTGTCCCGCTTTACCGACATGGGCGCCGCCGGTGTCTGGGTTGGCCTGATTGTAGGCCTCAGCGTAGCTTGTATACTTTTATTGGGCCGTTTATATGGCAATAATAAACGCTTAAGTCTAAACAACTAAACACTTTTATTTGATTAATTTAAGCTAGAAAATGCGCTGAGATTAAAGATCCAGCGCATTTTTTAATCCTTGTGGAATCTCAGATTCATCCACTACATCTTTAATCACCACCTGCCCCACAATTACATCCGTACCATTAAAAGTCATGGTGGGTGAACCATATAGCTCATAACCTTCATTTAAGGCACGGGTCACCCGCGCACAAAAATGTACATCATCTTTCCCGGTAAAATATCGATAGACTTTCATTGAATTTTCTTCATTACTATACTCTGTTTATTCTAAGCTTTTAGCTATAAAACAACATTCAGAATTAGTACTCGGTCTTATCTAAAACGATGACGGATTCCGGCATATTCTTATAGTTTAAACGCAAGCAATAAAGATAAATCTTTTAACAAATCAAAGATGATGCATTAAACATGGAGAAGCTGAAGGAAATCACAACACAACCTCTACAATTAAATCTAGGCAATTGAACCGTTGTCACCTATGATCAAATACATCCATTCATAGTTGGTTTCAAGGAATCTCGCATGGCAAAAACGGCTAGCACGCCCGGTCGTCGCTTTATGAAACTTGCCGGAATGACCGCAAGTATTGCAGGTAAAACCCTCTCCAATTCCATTAAAAATTTAACTGCCGATGACGAGCAGAAAAACACTGCACGCAGTAAATTATTTCAGGATATTGGTGTGCAGATTGCGGATACCTTGGGGGAAATGAAAGGCGCAGTCATGAAAGTTGGCCAGATCGCCTCTCAATATAAAGATGTTTTCCCGCCCGAAGTCGCTAAAGCCATTGCCAAGTTACAACGTCAGGCGCCACCGATGCCGTTTAAAGAAATTCAGGCACAAGTGGAAAAAGAATTGGGTAAACCTTTACAGCAACTTTTCCAGCAGTTTGATGAGCAGCCATTTGCCGCGGCCTCTATTGGTCAGGTGCATAAAGCCACCCTACCGAATGGCCAGCAAGTTGTGGTCAAAGTACAATATCCTGGTGTGGATGAAGCCTGCGAAAGCGACCTGAAACAAGTTCGTCTGGCACTGCGCATGATGGGCGTCTTAAAGATTGACCGTAAACTTCAAGATCAATTATTTAAAGAAATTCAGCACAGTCTGGACAATGAGCTGAACTATGAAATTGAAGCCCAGAATCTGGAAATCGCCCGTGCCTTCCATGAGCCTCTGGACAATAAAATTGTGATTCCGAAAGTGTTTCATGAGTATTCATCGCGACATATTTTGACCTTAAGCCAAGAGCTTGGTGAAAGTATCGAAACTGCCAGCACTTGGCCACTCGAAACCCGAAATGCTTTAGGTCGCCGCCTATTCCGCGCCATTGGCCAAGAAATTTTTTATCTGAAACGCTTTCACTGTGATCCACATCCGGGCAACTTTGCCTTCCGTGAGGATGGCTCTGTGATTGTTTATGATTATGGTGGCGTTAAAACCTTATCGACTGAAGTGATTGGACATTTTAGGGAACTGATCCATGCTGCACGCGAGAAGAATATTCCCGTGATCGAGCAACAGCTGGATGCGCTGCATTCCTTGACTGAAACTGGAAAATTCCCGAAAGAATTGTATGAACAATGGCTGGAAGTGCTCATGCGTCCTCTGGTCACTCACTATGATTTTGCCGAAAACTCAGCGCATCATGATGGGATGGAGCTACTGAAACCTTCATTGAAATATTGGGATGTATTTAAGCCCTCTCCTGATACCTTGATGGTGAACCGGACAATTTCAGGACAATACTGGAACCTGATTCATCTCAAAGTACATGACGATTTAAGTGATGTATTTGAGGAACTGGTACCGAGTCGAAGCTAAATTGAGACGATAGGCTTACACCCTGTAACCCTAGATTACTTGAAATATCAAATGTTATATTATAACATTTAATCAAGAATCATGAGGAAGTTAGATATGCGTTCAGATATCCATCCTGAGTATCGTGAAGTGTTATTCCATGATACCAATGCCGATGCCTATTTCGTGATTGGCAGCACGATGAACTCGAGCCAAACTAAAGAATATCAAGGTAAAACATATCCTTATGTAACACTAGATATTTCGAGTGCATCACATCCTTTCTATACGGGTGAGCAACGTCAGACCAGCAATGAAGGACGTGTGGCAAGCTTTAACAAACGTTTTGGCCGCTTTAAACGGGGCTAAAACCGAAAACCCTCAGTTATCTTAAGATTTAAATCGTGGTTTATGTCAGGAAATGACCTCCAATTTCCTGACTTTTTTATGCGCTTATTTTAACTCTGTGCCAATACGATTGAAGTTAAATAAAAGCCCAGCGCCAGAACAATAATGCCGACAATTAAGCTGGATAATGCATATAACAGCGCTAGGCCCATAGCACCTTGCTTGAATAACAAAAAGCTTTCCAGACCGAAACTGGAAAATGTGGTAAAACCACCGAGAATTCCCACCATTAAAAACAGACGAGCTTCTTGTTGGAGTACTGGATACTTTTGGCTACAGGCAAAAAAAATCCCGGCACATAAACAGCCCAGAATATTGATCCACCAGGTGGGCCAAGGAAATTGCATTTGTGGTTTGAACAGCCAAAGTCCGGCTGCATAACGCAGACTGGCACCGATTGCCCCACCCATTGCCACCCAAAGCCAGCCCATATTTTTTTCCTGTTCTATTTATTGATCAAGTTTATTTTATCCAAAGTTTCATATTCATCATGGATAATTTTCACTGTTATCTTGAACCGAAAATCAATGAAATACCATGGAACTTCGCAAGAAAATTGCTATATTTATTGCATCCAATTTTCATGAATGGCACAGGAAAAACAGCATGGCACAGGATTTATTGGCCCAGTTGGCAGCAGGCGAAGCAAAATTTGCAGATGTGATTACTTATATCGAATCGCGTTATACGCATACACCGACTGCATTTAAAAATGGCCAGCAGAATAATGCGGCCACAGAAAACCAGGGCAGCGCCAAAGTCTTTTCTTTTGCACAATTAAATGGTCTGGATCAGGCACAGACCTTAAGCCTGTTTGCTGAGCATTATGCTTCTGTACTGGCGACGCCAGAGGCGACTGATCATCAGAATATCCGCCAGTTTATGCTCAATGGCTGGGATGGAATTGCCTTTGAAGGTCAGGCTTTAACTGCGAAGTAAGTACTAAGCAGATAAAAAACCGCTCAAAGGAGCGGTTTTTTATCTGCAACTCAGAAGCGTGCATGAAGTATGTTTTAGCTTTTACCGACTTTTTCGATCCATTTAATGGAACTGACGCGGAAGACCTCACAAGCACCATCACCCGTATCGGTCGGAGTTAAAGACGATTTCCAGACCAGATCTTTGTCACGCACTTCAACCAGTTCCCCTTGCATACGCACCAGATCGCCACGCTTTACCTTTTTAATTGCCTTAGCAATTTCAGGGTTAGCGGGAATGATATGCATATTGGACACCATCTGCTTGGCTTGTTCTACCGGCACTGGCACCCGATCCATTTTCCAGTTCAAATAGCGGTCATATTGATTGACCGTGATATGTCGAGCAATTTCAGGTTCGGCAAACAGCCCCCAACTGACAGCATAATCAATCGGAGAGAATTTGGCTTGCGGGTCAGAACTATAAACCTTGGAACCCAGAATACGAAAATCACCTTTAAAAGGCTGCAAGACCGAAATTGACTGGCCTTTAACGACAGGAGGCAAACCTTTGGCAATATTGTGGTCGACCGAGCTATAGCCCGAAATAGGCAGCAACAGGCTGGCCAGCAAAGCATAATGTTTAACGTATTTGAACATAATTTTTAATCTAATCCTAATCAAGTTGATCAAACGTTTTAAGGATATCTTTCTTGATCTTACGGATTTTTTAATGAATAAACAGTTGAACTTGGTAACAAACTGCACGTATTTAGTCAGCTCGATATATGCCTGTCATTTTATTTTTCAGTTAAGCTAAAACGTATTTCCATCAAATTAAAATAACTCAAATGCTGTATAAACTTTATCAACAACATATCTTTCCGCATCTGCTGAATCAGGTGATGCAAACACCATCCTTGATGGACTTGCGTCGTGAACTGCTTTTGGATATTTCCGGTGAAGTGCTAGAAATTGGTTTTGGTACCGGCTTGAATCTGCCTTTTTATCAATCGGTTGATAAAGTCTATGCACTAGAACCAAATCCGGCGATCTTCAAACTGGCAGAAGCGCGAATTCAACAGGCAGGGTTTCAGGTTGAGCATATTTAGTCCAGCGTAGAACTTTTGCCTTTTGCCGAAAATAGTGTGGAAAATATTGTGTCTACCTGGACGCTTTGTAGTATTGCAGAGCTGGAACAGAGCCTGCAGGAAATTTATCGTGTGCTACAACCGGGTGGGACTTTACATGTCGTCGAACATGTTCTGAATCGACAAAATTTAAATATTCAGCGTCTACAACATTTACTCACTCCCATTCAAAAGAAAGTCGCAGATGGCTGTCATCTGAATCGGGATATTGAGACCGCCTTGCTGGAAACCGGTTTTGAAATAGAAACTTTAAATTATGTAGATGCGGAAGGTATACCCAAGATTGGCCAACGTATGTTGTTAGCCCGGTTTCTTAAACCATAGAGCTAATTCACTACTCTCTTGTATTTAGTGCTGCTGGACGTGGGTTACTTGCAGCAACTGACAATGAGCACGATATTCAGAGCCTGTTCCAACCCGGAATTCTTGTCCAGTCGTGCCTGAATGAACTGTTACCAGATCACCAGTGAGCGTGATTTTCTGCCCCGATTTTAGCCGGCGAATCTGATCGGCAATTTTTTCAGTGGCAGCAATCAGACTAAAATACTGTACATGCGTATTGACGAAGTCACGCTCCGCTTTATTGGTTTGTCCTTCGAGCTGATAGCAGCGTTTTGCTTCATCAAACTCCAGTTTTGCCTGTATAGCGGGCAGCGGTTGAGTCAGCAACAGCACATCAATATTACTCAGATAGGCCAGATCATTAAAATGCCCCACCACAGGGCTGGCCTGATGCAGCACCCGACGATCAGGTTTTACGAAACGGTGATCATGCACAATATAAGTCGCGGAAATGCGCTTAACGGGTTCTACTTTAAAGTTTTTAAGTACGCCTTTTTCTTGCAGATGCGGAATGGCACGAAAAAACTCATTCCAGACCCAGAGTCCAAGCATAAACAGCAGCGCAGTGATCAGTAATTTTTGCATAATTTTTATTCTTCACTGGATTTTGGTCAATCCTGAAAATCAATCCGAATGGTTTCAAAACGTACCCGCCCTTCCTGAATTGCTCGGGCAATGGCTTGCTGGCCTTTGGTCAGACGTGCTCCACCACTTTTAATGTCAATCAAAACCACTTCAATATCTTCAGCTTCGCCTTCGCCATCACGAAAATCGGTATAGCCATCAAAGACTACATAATCCACCGGATCGCCCAGAAACTTGGCATCACTCGGCAGATATTGAAATTCCGGCATGATCGGCGCGAGCTGTTCCGCCATTTTACCTTTGAGGACTGCACGGCTGGTATTCACGCTGCGTTTTTGCGCGGCAATGAGGGACTGCTGATGCTCCAGTTCCAGCTCGGCAATATACTGCTCATATTCGGCTTTGATCCGTCCATTACGCGTCTGACTTAAAATAATAGTGGTTAATACCACCCCGATACATGCGCCAATCAGCATGGCCATCCATATGGACATTCAATCTTCCTAATTTACCTGATTTTTATAGCATCGCATTCGACTGAAGTTGAGGACTTCGGCCATTTGCATACTTGAAAAGAATGATATGCTAGGCCGGAACAGAATAAAATCACCTTGAGTCATGAAAACAATTTTAGTTGCGAATCAGAAAGGCGGTTGTGGCAAAACCATGACAGCCATTAGTTTAGCGTCAGCACTCGCACAAAAGGGTTATAAGGTGGCATTGGCCGATGCCGACAACCAGAAATCAACATTGCAATGGCTTAAGCATCGTCCGGCACAGGTGGCACAGATCCAAAGTCTGGACTGGCGCAACAGCAAGTCCATTGGTGATGCGCCGAAGCAGATCGAATACCTGATTATTGATGCACCAGGTGCTTTGACCGATGATCATGCCGAACAGCTGATCAGTGAAGCACATGCGATTATCATCCCGATCCAGCCTTCTTTTTTTGATATCGATTCGACCCGCCGTTTTCTCAAGCATTTGCAGGACATCAAACGCATCCGTAAGGGCAAGGTTGAAATTTTACTTTTGGCCAACCGCACCAAACCAAATGCCGCCAGCAATCAAGACATCCAACAGTTTTTTGACAAGATCGACCAGCAGCCAGTGGCCTGGATTTCGGAACGTGCCCCTTATAGCCGACTGGCTATGGAAGGCCTGTCCGTCTTTGATAAACCTCAGAAAATCTACCGGGAACTGCAGGCTCAATGGCAACCGGTACTGAATGCCATTATTGATGATCCGAGTCAGTGGTTTTGAGTCAATCGTCTGAATCGTGGTATAGCTTTGGGAAAATAATCTTGCTACTTGGCTAGCTATCATTTTCGATCGCTTTTTTTTCAGTTAATATGCCTGAACACGACCTAAAAAATGAGTCATTAAATTCAGTGCAACAGTACGCGCCTACATTACAAAAAGTCTTATTATTTGGATTGTTCTTTATCCTGATTTTTTTGAGTTTTCATATACTCAAGTATTTCATCATTCCTGTAGTTTGGGCTGCCATTATTGCCTATATGACTTGGCCCTTGTATCAATCGGTGTTACGCCTATGCGGCAATCGACCGACACTAAGCGCAACCGTAATGATCTTGGCCGTGATTCTGGTCTTTGGTCTGCCTTTTATTTTCGCCATTTTCATGCTGCAGCACGAAGGTCGTAACCTGTATTTTGAATTGCAGCGACAGGTTTTTTCCGGTCACCTGAATGTCCCTGATTTTATTCGCGGACTTCCAATTGTTGGTAAGGAAATTACCCGAACCTTAAATGAAATCAATACGGATCCGCAAAGTATTGCACTGTCGGTATCGACCTGGATTCAAGGTCATCTGAATTACGGCAAAGTGGTATTGAATGAAGTCAGCAAAAATATCTTTAAATTGTGTTTTGCGGTACTTTCGCTGTTTTTCTTCTACCGTGATGGTCAGACCATTTTAAATCAGGTGCGTAAAGCCTTTGAAATGGTGGTCGGTCCACGTGTACATCATTATTTTTCCACCATTTCTGCGACTACACGTGCCGTAGTATATGGCGTCGGTTTGACCGCAATTGCACAATCCTTATTGGCTGGTCTGAGCTATTTTGTTGCAGGTGTGCCGAATCCGATGGTTTTAACCATTGTGACCTTTATTTTTGCCCTGATTCCCTTTGGCCCACCTCTCGCCTATAGTGCGGTGGCGTTATGGCTGTTTTCACAAGGACAAACCATTGAAGCCATTGGGGTCATGGTCTGGGGCGTCTGTATTGTCAGTACTGCCGATAACGTCATTCGTCCACTGGTGATTTCTGGCGCAACCCAGATTCCTTTCCTGCTGATCATGTTTGGAGTCTTGGGTGGTATTGCCAGCTTTGGTCTGGTCGGGGTGTTTATTGGCCCGGTGATTCTGGCTGTGCTGCTTGCAATCTGGCGTGAATGGTTACATGAAAGTAATCTGAATGAACCTTTAATGATGCCTAAAGCCACCATGGCACATGAGATTGATCCGGAAACACAAGACACACCGCCCAACGCACCTTAAAGCATAGATAGAATCGACTTAAACAAAACAAAACATTTAAGTACTGATTCTATATAGAGCTTCTGATCTTGCTCTGTTTAAATGAATCCACAAAACAGAATAAAGATCAGGATGCCAAAATCATGTCTTCATTGTTTAAAATTACGACACTTTGCGCGTTAAGCGCCGCACTTTTTACCGGTTGTGCATCAACCTCCCCATCAAATGAAGTGGTCAGAGCAGTGACTGTGAATGCTGTAAATGCTCAAGGTGTGGGCCAAGAGATTGGGACCGTATTACTCAGTGACAGCCCAGCCGGTCTGGTCATTCGTACCAACCTGAAACAACTTCCTGCGGGTGAACGCGGTTTCCATATTCATGAAAATGGTTCATGCGCGCCTGCCATGAAAGACGGCAAGATGGGTGCAGCACTGGCTGCAGGTAGCCATTACAATCCAAATCAGGCACCGCATCACGGTACACCAGTGACAGGTCACTTAGGTGATTTACCCGCATTGAAAGTTAATACAGATGGAACTGCACGTGTCACCCTGCTTGCGCCACGTCTGAAACTGGCTGATGTTCAGGGTCGTGCGATTATGGTTCATGCCGGTGGCGATAACTATTCCGACAACCCATTACCATTGGGCGGCGGCGGTGAACGTATTGCCTGTGGCGTGATCTAAACACCTTCTATGCCAATAACTAAATAGAAAAAACGGGCAGCATGCTCGTTTTTTTCATGGATTTTTCTTTTATTTTGGCGTCTAAATTGCATTCAGAACTTTGCGTTTTTACTTCCCGGATCATGTCCTTGTGAATACTGCCCAACCTGTGACTGCTACTTTTTTTGTTAAAATTATAAAACCTGTCCTGCTGCCCTTTCAGTCCACTGCGCTGATGACTTATTGCCTGCAGATCATGCTGGTGTTTTTAGGTACCACTTTCGGTCTGAAATTTCTGGGTTATGAGTCCTTGATCGTTCCAGTAACTTTAGGGGCAATTGCCACGGCACTGACTGATTTTGATGACCGGCTAAGCCTGCGTTTGCGCAACCTGTTACTGGTCATCATTCTGTTTTTTAGTGTCAGCAGCATTCTGGAATTTCTTGCTCCACATAAATTCTGGTTTGCACTGTGGCTATCCCTGTCGAGTGCGCTGTTTATTCTAATGGGTGCATTAGGCCAACGTTATGCCATGATTTCATTTGGCACCATTTTACTGTCAATCTATACCATGTTCGGCCTGGGCGAATATCAGCACTGGTATGAACAGCCGCTTTATTTTGTCATTGGGGCGCTATGGTACGGCCTGACGTCTATTCTATTTTTTCTGCTGCGTCCTACTTTGCAGGTTCAGGAAAATCTCGCACAAAGCTTGCAGCACATGTCGGATTTACTGCTGAGTAAAGCCAAACTGTTTGATCCAGACCAGCACCCAAATGTTGAAAACCTGCTCTATGAGGTGTCACTTAAAAATACTTTAGTCATTCAGAGTTTTAACCGCAGCAAAGATTCGCTCTTGACCCGACTCAAAGCTTCGCGTGCCAATCGTAATACTATTTACTGGTTGAATCTGTATTTTCTGATGCAGGATATCCATGAACAGGCCACAGCCAATTATCTGCATTATGAACAGATCGAACAGCATTTTAGCCGCACTGACCTGATTTTCCGGATTCAGAAAAATATCCGTCTGCAAGCCCTTGCTTGTCAACATCTGGCAGACTGTGTGCTGCGCAATGAAAAATTTTATCTGTCTACAGATGATGAACTGGCATTGAAACATTTACAGGAATCAATGCAGGACTGGATTGCCCAGCATCCACAGAACATTGAAGTTAAAAATTTACAGCTTATTCTGGTCAATCTGCTGAGTGTACATGAGCAGTTACAACACCTGCATGATCAACAGGCACTATATAAGCCACGCTATCAGCAGCATTTTGATGACCTGAGTCTGTTTGATGATGATATTCGCGATAGCACAGATTTCTGGCTGAAACTCAAACCGCACTTGAGTCCGCAATCGGCACTCTTTCGGCATGCGGTGCGGATTGCCATTGTGTTTCTAGTCGGCTATGCCATTTCATTATTACCCTTTGCGAAAAATGGCTACTGGATTTTACTGACCAGCCTTTTTGTCTGTCAGATCAGTTATTTTGCCACCAAAAGCCGGCTCAAATTGCGAACTCTCGGAACGTTATTGGGGGTGATACTGGGTGTTCCCATCCTGTATTTTGTACCAAGTGTCGAAGGACAGTTATTCTTGACAGTAATTTTTGGTGTCGGTTTTTTCTATCTACGTTCCAAAAAATATGCCATGGCCACTCTCATGGCAACCTTGATGGTACTCCTGATTTTTAACCTGAAAGGTGCCGGTTATGCCATTATTTTACCGCGTATCATTGATACCCTCATAGGCTGTCTGATTGCCTGGATGGCAGTAAGCTGGATCTGGCCTGACTGGAATTTCCGTAATATTTCTAGCAATATTAAAAAATCATCGCTTGCTACGCTGGACTATTTTGCTGCTGTGGTCGAGCAATATCGAAACGGTAAAGATAACAGTATTGCTTACCGGACTGCACGGCGCCTGGCCCACAATGCACAGATTGATTTATCCAGCATGATTTCAAGCCTGAGTACCGAACCGAATCCAGATCCGCAACTGGTTAAAAGTGCCTTTCGCTATCTGGTCTATAGCCACAGCCAGCTCAGTTATATTGCAGCATTGGGGAGTCACCGTGAGCAGGTTAGTGATACACAAATTCTGGATTTAATGCGCTGGTGTCAGCAAACCTTAACTGGGGTATTGCTGCAACAACAGCCTTTAAATACCTACGGCATTGATCATAAACTGGCAGAAATTCAACGCTTAAGTACCCAGGAAAACCAGTCAGCACATCTGCTTTTGGTGCTGAAACAGATCAGTTTATTGCTGGAAACCTTACCGGAATTACTAAAATTACGTCATGAATTATTAGGTGCCGAGATTAAATAACCAACTGCTTCACTTGGTTATAACTTATTAAAAATATTGAATATATCTTTATTATTAAGATTCAATATTCAGGTGATATTCGGTACACTCAAAACTAATTCGGTTAAATCAATATGTATTATGAACATCAAAACTTTGCGTCTGGTCGGTTTGCTTGAAGGGATTTCATTCCTGCTGCTGTTATTTATCGCGATGCCAGTGAAATATATGATGGATAATCCGATTCTGGTCAAATATGTCGGTATGGGTCATGGGGTACTGTTTGTGCTGTTTCTGGTGGTGTTATTTGCGGTATGTGAAAAACAGAAATGGTCTCTCAGCACGTTTGTGATGGGTTTAATCGCTTCGATTCTACCTTTCGGTCCATTCCTGTTTGATATGAAATTGAAGAAGCTAGAACAGCCCGCTGAAGCTTAATTGTAGAATCCTAATATAATTAGATAAGTCAAAAGAAAATTTTCTCTCCCTTTGGGAGAGAGTTAGAGAGAGGGAACTTATTAAATACTTAACCTCACCCTAGCCCTCTCCTAAAAGGAGAGGGAAATTCAATACCGAACATATGATTTCAATAATTTATAAGTTCCCTCGATAAGGAATCAAAACTCCCCACGCTCCTGTCTTTCCAGCATTAACTGTTTGAGCTGCATGCGCGGCAAAGTAAACCAGAGTGCAATCAGAATCAAAGAGGCAGCACAATAGGCCCAGATATCGTAGGCTTCATACGCCATTCGTACTGCTTCAATCACCACAAAAAAGCTGAGCATCAGGATAATTGAAACCGTCGCGGCCACTGTGCCTTTGGACACTTCAGAAGACATCAGTGCAAAACGATACAGTACCGAAAAACTTACACCCTCACCTAGACTGATACAGGTGGTGCCGATAATCAGACAATGAATAAAATATTCTGGAATCAATAAGCCCAGCATCAATAAACCGGCACCCAGCAACATCAGTGGCAGACCCAATAATACGGTTTTACCCAGCGGCATTTTATCGATAATTTTCAGCAAAATCAGATTACCTGCAATCAGGCCACCCAAGACCGGAAACTGCGCCAGACCATATTGCACACTACTGAATCCAAATTGCTCGACCAGAATCACCGGTGACAGGGCAATCCATAACATCAAGGGCAAACTCACCAAAGGCAAGGCTACAGTCATGATCACAAAGCGTTTATTTTTTAGAACCTGTTTAAAGTCATCCAGAATATAGCTGACCGGCTGTCTGGGAATACTGACTTTCAGATTTGGCATTTTGGCTTTTAGGCCGAACCAGCTCAGAAATGACAGAAATGCAATGCCGATAAAACCCCAATGCCAGGAGATATGATCAATCATAAAGGCACCCAGCACTGGTCCTAGCAAAGGTGCCAGCAAAGACACATTGGCCATCAGTGCCATGACTTTGATGGCATCACGTTCTTCAAAGCTTTCCTGAATGGCGGCATAACCAACGGCGGTAATAAAGGACAGGCCAAAGCCCTGTAAAAAGCGCAGGAATAAGAAACTTTCGATATTGGGTGTTAATAAAATAGCCAGACAGCTAATCGTGAAAAATGCCACACCACCCAGCAGTACCATTTTACGTCCAAGACGATCGGACAAAGGTCCCAGAATCGCTGCGACAAATGCCCCACCCAACAGGAAAAAGGACATGGAGGATGGTGCCCATGAACTACTCACGCCAAAATCACGGGTAATCGCCAGCATGGCCGGTTGAATCAGGTCATTACAGATATAGACTGAGAATTCAAATAGGACCAGTGCCAGCGGGAACATGAGTGTGGCACGGGTCAGTTTTTGGGTTTGGATTTTTTGCATGGGAGTTTTTATTGTCAGTCTGCCCGTTTTAACAGACTGAACTTTGTCTAAAATAGAAAGAAGAAATTTTAGCAGATGAGATATTCAAACGCTCTGAATAAATATAATAGATCGTAGAGATAATCTTCCAAACAAAAAAGCGCATCCTTAGATACGCTTTTAACCAAAAACTGCCTAAAGATCAAACACTATTATGGACAGACCGCTTTCTGGAAAGTCTTGGTATTTGAACCTCTTGCACAACAATACAATTTCTCGGTATTTTGCAGCATCCAGCTGCTATCTTCCCGTTTAAAATAATAAATGGTCTGCACTGAATGCACCGAATCATCCATTAAACCGGTTTCAGTGACTTTGACCTGTCCAATCGTGGGAGATTCTGCCTTATCAAAGAACTGGCGCAATTCAACCGTTGCCAGTTCCTTACGCAAATCCGGTCTTAATTGTAAAACCTGTTCCAAAGGCGTATCCGAAGATGACTGTACCTTTGCAATGACCTGTTGAGCAGTTGCACAGCCTGAACCAAACAGACCAAAAGCCAGAGTTGCGACTGCCAATATCCGGAACATATTGTTTAATCCTATATCGTCATTCTTATTCCAATCCATCATGCCGAGCTTTTCAGCACAAAACTATTTAGACTCTGTAACTGTATTTACACAGTAATAAAAAAGCGCACCTTTCGATGCGCTGTTTTCAATTCCGACCGATTAAAGATCGAAAAGTTTACCCGGGTTCATGATGCCATTTGGATCGAACACTTTTTTCAGGGCTTTCATATATTCAATTTCTTCCGCCGAACGCGAATATTCAAGATATGGCTTCTTGGTCATGCCCACACCATGTTCCGCAGAAATTGAACCGTCATATTTTTTCACGGTATCAAAGACATACTTGTTCACCACCTGACATTTGGCAAAGAATTCATCTTTAGACAAATCCGCAGGTTTTAAGATATTTAAATGCAAGTTACCGTCACCGATATGACCGAACCAGCAGATTTCGAAGTCTGGGTAATTCGTCGATACAATCGCATCAATTTCTTTAATGAATGCAGGAACGTGCGTGATCAGAACGGAAATGTCATTTTTGTATGGAATAAATGGCGCGATAGATTCAGAAATGTCTTCACGTAAACGCCATAAGCTTTCTACCTGATCCAGGCTTTGGCTCATTACGCCGTCCAGCACCCAACCTTGTTCCATGCAATGCTCGAAGATTTCCATCGCCTTGTCCATAATCGGTTCAAACGGCGCTTCAAACTCAAGCAATACATAGAATGGGCATTCAGTTTCAAATGGACGTTGCACGTGACCGTTGGCCAAGACTTTCTGCATCGCCAGTTCGCCAAAGAACTCAAATGCAGTTAGGTCAATTTTCGCCTGGAACGCATGTAATAAAGGCATAATCGCATCAAAGTCAGGCACACCCAGTACCATCACTTGCAGGTCTTGCGGTTGACGTTCAAGCTTGATTTCCGCTTCCGTCACCAGACCCAGCGTGCCTTCACCACCAATAAATAAATGCTGAAGTGCATAACCAGTAGCATTCTTGATCATGCCCTTGTTCAGACGCAATACATCGCCCTTACCTGTGACAACCGTCAGGCCAAGCACCCAGTTACGTGTCATGCCGTATTTAATCACTTTAATGCCGCCAGCATTGGTACCGATGTTACCGCCAATTTGCGATGAACCTGCAGACGCAAAGTCAACCGGATAATACATGCCCTGCTCTTCAGCATAGTTCTGTAACTGTTCAGTCACCACACCTGCCTGTACGCGCACCATACGGTCTGCCGGGAAGAATTCCAGAATCTGGTTCATCTTGTCCATGCTGACCACGATCTCGCCATTGGCTGCGACTGCACCTGCAGAAAGACCGGTACGACCACCCGATGGAGTCACTGCAACGTTAAATTGGTTCGCCAATTTAACGATGTCTTGAACTTGCTCAGTGGACGATGGAAAAACGACGACTGACGGGTTTGGATCAAAGTGCTTCGTATGATCGCGACCCCAATTCTGGAGGCTGTCCGTATCGGTTTTAATACGGTTTTCACCCACAATTGCAGTCAATTGGGTCAATAACTCAGGGGTTAAAGCGACTGGAGCATTCATCGTTTACAGACCTAGCATGATTTAAACAAGAGAGACTTCGCTGGTTCATTTGCACATTTTTTACGCATAAAAACATGGATACAAATCAGGCGAAACATGATTATTAAAGCACCGGATCACGCTGCTTTAAAAGCATGGCGCAATATTATAAGCTATTTTTTAGCGTTTCCCTCGAAAAATGACAATTTTGATAATATACCTTTGAAAATGCAGATTTAAATCAAACACCATGATCATTATTATCAATATATCTTGCCAGAATAGCTGATGTGAGCGTCATCAAGGAAATGTATAAGTGCGCTTTTCCTGTGCTATTATACCGCGACTAAATTTGGCCTTTGTAGCGGAGCCGTAATGAGCCAACATCTATCTCTACCTAAAGATAAAATCCGTTTCTTGTTGTTAGAAGGCGTTCACCAGAATGCAATCGACACTCTAAATGCTGCTGGATATACCAACATCGATTATCGTAAAACTGCGCTTGAGGGTGAAGCGTTGAAAGAAGCGATCAAAGATGCTCACTTCATCGGTATTCGTTCCCGTACTCAATTGACTGAAGAAGTCTTTGAAGCTGCGAACAAACTGATTGCTGTCGGTTGTTTCTGTATCGGTACCAATCAGGTAAATCTGGACGCTGCAATGCGTCGCGGTATTCCAGTCTTTAACGCGCCTTACTCAAATACGCGTTCAGTGGCTGAACTTGTACTTGCTGAAGCAATTCTTCTTCTACGTCGTGTACCTGAAAAATCAGCAGACACACATACAGGCGGCTGGAACAAATCTGCAGTTGGTTCGTTCGAAACACGTGGTAAAACTTTAGGTATCGTAGGTTACGGTTCAATTGGTTCACAACTTTCTGTACTTGCTGAAAGCATGGGTATGAAAGTGATCTACTTCGATACAGTGACTAAATTGCCTTTAGGTAATGCACGTCAAGTCGGTAGCTTGGGCGAACTTTTGGCAAATGCCGATGTGGTTTCTCTACACGTTCCTGATGTTCCGTCTACACGTAACTTCATGACCAAAGATCAGTTCGCGCAAATGAAAGAAGGTTCGATCTTCATTAACGCGGCACGTGGTACCTGTGTCGTGATCGAAGATCTGGCAGATGCGATCAAATCTGGTCACATTGCTGGTGCTGCGGTAGATGTATTCCCGAAAGAACCTAAAGCGAACGGTGAAGAATTTGTTTCTCCACTGCGTAACCTGCCAAACGTGATCCTGACTCCGCACGTGGGTGGTTCGACCATGGAAGCGCAAGCGAACATCGGTCTGGAAGTCGCTGAGAAATTTGTAGCTTACTCTGACAAGGGTATGACGCTTTCTGCGGTGAACTTCCCAGAAATTGCATTGCCATTGACTGAAGGCAAACACCGTTTACTGCACATCCATCAAAATATTCCGGGCGTGTTGTCTAAAATCAACAACCTGTTTGCTGAACAAGGCATCAACATCTCTGGTCAGTCACTGATGACTAAAGGTGATGTCGGTTACCTAGTGATGGATGTAGATGCTGCTGCATCTCATGAAGCACTTGATATGCTTTCTAATGTTGAAGGTACAATCCGCGCACGCGTATTGTTCTAATTCAAGATTTCAAAAAAACCACAGCTCTCGGGCTGTGGTTTTTTGTTTTTAAGGTTTGTATTTTTAATACCTTTTTCAGCTTATGCTGCTCTTCCGCTATTCGAGCAATCGAAACCTATTTAGTCATGCTGAATTTTAAAATTGCACCTATTGTGCAAGCGCCACTAATTCTGTTGATCGCCATGATCAGTATGCAAAGTAGTGGTTCCTTTGCCAAATATCTGTTCGGTCAGTTTCCGATCCTGACTGTTTCCGCAATGCGTCTGCTTTTGGGCGCTGTGATTTTGGCACTAATTTTTAAAATTTGGCAAATTCATTTCAGACAAATCAAATGGCCGGCCATTATCAGTTATGGCCTTGCTCTGGCCGGCATGAACCTCTTGTTTTACCTATCGATTGATCGCCTACCGCTGGGAATTGCCGTCTCTTTTGAATTCATTGGCCCCTTAAGTGTTGCCCTGTTTTATGCACGGCAAAAATTCGACTTTGTCTGGGTCGGACTGGCGATTCTGGGCTTGGTTCTGCTATTTCCTTTTGATCAGGCTGCCCAGCCGCTTGACCCGATCGGGATTGCATTCGCCTTGGGTGCCGGTGCTTGCTGGGCCTTATATATCGTTGCCGGCCAAAGACCTTCAGGCGTTTCTGGCAATCATACTGTATGCTTGGGCATGTTTGTCGGCATGCTGGTGCTGATGCCGATTGCGCTCTTGGCAGGCATGCCGGCACATACTTTTGAACCGATGAGTTTGTTGTATTTTGTGGCTTTGGCTGTGTTGGCCAGTGCCCTGCCTTTCACTCTGGAAATGATCGCACTGCGTAATTTAAGCGCACTCAGTTTCGGCACTTTGATGAGTCTGGAACCCGCCATTGCCGCACTCTCGGGGCTGGTCTTTCTAGGTGAAACCTTGTTGTGGACACAATGGCTGGCATTGGCCACGATTATCAGTGCTTCAGTGGGTTGTACGGTGACCAGTCAAAGAAGAAAAAATACAGTTGAGCACTTTTAAATTTAAAATTCGTTATAAGAAATACTACTCACTTTGAATTTAAAAAAATATTAGCTGGAAAAGCCTACTCAAAGTCGATAAATTCAGTCTAATACTCTTCTAAGATCAAAATTTTCTCTTTTTAAAAGTAACTTTAAATTTAAAATTATTTCCACCCCTACTCATTAAAAATTAACCGTTTTGCTATAATCCCGCTTTCTTCCATGTCCTGATTACACCTTTCTGGTGTAAGTAACTCCCATGCCAAACGCCCAACTCCTTGCTGTGTTGTACATGGTTTTATCCATGATGTCGTACCAGATCAGTGCATCCTTCGCCAAGCAACTTTTTCTGGTCCTTGACCCTATCACAGTGACCATTTTAAGACTCTGTTTTGCAGCGATCATTGTCGGCGTGATGTTTCGTTCCTGGAAAATCATTCAGCGTTTGCCTTTTTTGAAATGGCGGGATTTACTCTGCTATAGCGCCGCTTTAGGCGTAATGAATATCCTGTTCTACATGTCGCTGTGCAAACTCCCCCAAGGGATTGCGGTAGGGCTGGAATTTATTGGTCCGATCGGCCTGGCTCTTATTTCGATTCAAAACCGCAAAGATTATGTCTGGGTAATGCTGGCAATTCTGGGTATTGTACTGATAGTGCCATGGGGACAGGCCAATAGCAGTAATTTCGACCTGCTCGGCGCCGCCTGTGCTTTAGGTGCGGGTTTATGCTGGGCACTGTATATTTTCTTTGGGCAACGTGTGGTTCAGCAAAATATCGGTATGCATGCACTGACTATCGCGATTAGCATTTCAGCCCTGTGTCTGCTTCCGATTGGGCTCTATAACAATGCGCCCGCATTGATTGATACGCAACATTGGGGTAAAGCCGTTGTCATTGCGGTTCTGGCCACAGCGATTCCCTATGCGCTGGACTTAAAAGCTTTGCAGCATTTAAACAAGACCAGCTATGGCACCCTCTCCAGCCTGTCACCAGCTTTGGCAGCATTGACCGGTTTTATGCTATTGGGCGAAAAAATTACGCTTCTTCAGACGGTAGCATTAGTCTGTATCATGCTGGCCTCCGTCGGTGTGACCGTACGTGCCGCCAGTCAAGGATCAGCAGAAAAGAATGCCTAAAAGGCTGATTAGAATCTAAACAACTGACTAAATATTTGCATTAATTCTTTCACTTTCTTCCTTTGAGATAAATCCAAAGAAGAAATGAATGGATAAAAATCCCATATCTCCAGATAAAAATATGATCAGATGCCATAGTTGCAGTGAAGATATTTTTGATATGCGAGTGTGGCAAGGATGCCACATGTTACCCATCACGACAGGACGTCGTGTATGGGTAACAAAAGACTTTTGCCTACTTTGGGTCTTTCCAAAGTAGGGAGATTGCCTACACAAAAGCATTTAATTTTTTAAGAAAATGAGGCTGTACAGCTTCTAAAGCTAAACATGCATAACGATTAACTCAAACATCTAATTTGAGTTATAAATTATGGAAAAGTAGCTAATCAAATGTCAGCTGTTCGATGTTTAGCTTTGTACCAGCATATCTTTTTTCATGTCTTTATAACGCTGGTATTCATTCTTATACTGCACTGCTAAAGCGGTCTTCTGCTCTTCACCCAGAATTTTACCGGCCTGCTGGAAGAAACCATGTTCCTCTTCTTTTAAGTGATGATGCACTTTTTCGGAAAGTTTTTTGGCCATGGCAATCCAGCCTGGATTACTCAATTCAGTTACAGTTAATTCCTCGATCATTTCGTCCATTTCATGATGTTCCGCCAAGGCATGGCGGGTAATATTCAGGCCCGAATCGGTCATCATCAAGGGAATATAAAAATAACGGTCTTCCGCAGCTTCATGGGCAAATAATTCATTTTTGAGTTGCTTGAACAGCTCGCGGCGTTCTGGTGTATCCCCGGAAGTCTGTAATAATTTTTCTGCAAGATCACGCTGAATCTCATGACTCTCTCTTAATGCTTCAAAAATAGTCGTCATTCCGATATTTCTCCGATTGTTTTATTTTTCATATCATTGATTCTAGAAGATTTTCAGAACAGGTTCAGACGCAGTTTATACAGTGATTTGTTAAGAAATTTTAATATCGAGAATGATTTACATCGGGTTTAGATCTAAAAAAACATCTGGTATGCCATCCGGCAAATCAGCAGACTGACCAGAATCAGGAATAAAATCCGGATAAAGCCACTGCCATATTTAAATGCCAAGCGCACCCCGACCAAGGAACCACAAATATTGGCTACCGCCATCATTGCCCCAACCATAAACAGCACATTGCCACTGGGAATAAAAAAGCTTAAGGCGGCCAGGTTGGTGGTGAAATTGGCAATTTTCGATAAAGCCGATGCATGCAGGAAGTCGACGCTTAAATAGCGAATAAAAAAGAAAATAAAGAAACTGCCGGTGCCCGGACCAAAGATACCATCATAAAAGCCTATCGCCAGACTGCCCAAAGCGGCCAGAATCAGCATTTTCCGATTCAGTTTTTGTTCGGTATGCACCTGGCCGAACTGTTTTTTCATCAAGGTATAGATTGCGATCACGATCAACATGACCAGCACAAAAGGCTTAAGAATCTCGACTGGAATTAGCGTAACGCTGGCTGCACCAATAAAAGAGCTGACAAAACTACACAGTGCAATTATGCCCAAGAGCAACCAGGGCAGTTTTACCTGACGCAGATAGGAAAATGCCGCTGAAGCGGTGCCACAAATGGACGCGAGTTTATTGGTGCCAAAGACCGTAGCAGGCTGTAAATGCGGTAAACTCCCCATAATTGCCGGGATCTGGATCAGACCACCACCACCCACGGCAGCATCAATCGCCCCTGCAAAAAATGCAAAGACAACCAGACTGATGATGATCTCTATTTCCATATCTTGACTCGATTAGAGGTTCAGGACGCGTTTGGGTACCAGACGTTTTTTGTCGGTAATTTCTGCCAGCCCCAGACATTTCTCGCCATCAAAAACCAGCACCTGTTCAGCTGCTTCATGTTCGATATTGCTTTCCATGCCGCGGCTAAAATATTCTGCGCGACCTTCGGGTACCTGCACTTTTGGAAAATGATCAACCGGTGCATAGGCCGGCAACAACAGTGCATCACGCTCTGCTTCGCTCAGGCTTTCCAGATATTCAATGGTATAACTCGGGATCAAATCAAAATGACCGGTTTTGATGCGGTGCAGATAAGTCAGATGACCATAAGTTCCCAGTGCTTTGGCAATATCTTCACCCAATACCCGGATATAAGTGCCTTTAGAACAGGTAATATCCAGCGTAATACTGTTTTCGGTAAAGGATAAAAGCTCAATCGTTAAAATTGTAATCGGACGTGCTTCACGCTCAATCTCGATACCTTTGCGCGCCAGTTCGTATAAAGGACGGCCTTCTTTTTTCAAGGCAGAATACATCGGCGGCACTTGCTGGATATCACCCACAAATTGCGCCAGTGTTTTTTGAATCAAAGACTCGGATAATTCAGGAACCGCTTTTTCCAGAAGCACCTCGCCTTCCACATCTCCCGTGGTGGTGCTATGCCCCAAAAATACGGTCGTCTGATAACGCTTGACCGAATCTAATAAATAATGCGAAAACTTGGTCGCCTCCCCCAAACACACGGGCAATAAACCGGATGCCAGCGGATCCAGCGCACCGGTATGGCCGGCTTTTTGTGCCCGATACAACCAGCGGACTCTTTGCAATGCAGCATTGGAACTGATGCCCAAAGGCTTATTAAGCAGGAAGACACCACTAAGATGACGACGCTGAATTTTAGGAGATGATGCTTTCATGGCAAAAAATCAGACATTTTATAAATTGGCGCCATGGTAAAACCCTGCGAGAGGATTTACAACTTTTCTATAGTATCTGATGATTTTTATGGCATATTGAGCCGGTTTGAACAACTCAACGCTTTTAAAAAGCTTAAACCTCTAAAAATAATGAAATAACGAGAAAATAGGTGCATAGGATATGCAGAAATATAAAATATGGATCATTCTGGCGTTGCTGGTGCTGTGCATTCTCACGCTGATCTTATGGCTGTCCCCAAAAGAAAATACTCAAACAGATACCGGGACAAAAACGCCTTTAACTGAAACTCAGGCAGAGCAAACCGTACGCTTGGTCAATGGCCCTGCCAATGCTTCCTTCCCCAGTGCCAGCCAACAAGATACCGAAATTAATTGTCAAATGCAGTTAGATGCCAGCAATCGTCTGATCGTGAATGAACAGACCCGCAACTGTTTTGAATATTTTATTACCCAATTTGGTGAAAAAAATCTGCAGCA
The DNA here is from genome assembly GCF_024129595.1 of Acinetobacter lwoffii. Lineage (GTDB taxonomy): Bacteria > Pseudomonadota > Gammaproteobacteria > Pseudomonadales > Moraxellaceae > Acinetobacter > Acinetobacter lwoffii_O. The sequence continues at coordinate 48,524 of NZ_JAMXXS010000003.1, forward strand.
GATCCAGCAGGATTTTAAAGCCTATATTCGCCAGAATCATAAAGAACCGGGACTCTCGCAAATTCTGGATTTATGGGATCGTTATATCCAGTACCGTCAGGGTTTGGGCCAGCTCGCTGCACCGGCTGGGTTGAATCAGGAAGATCCTGCCTATTACCGCAGTATCTATAACACTACCCAGAATTTGCGCCAGCAGTACTTTTCCAAGTATGAAATTGAGGGCTTGTTTGGCACAGAAGATGCCTATCATGAATATACCCTGGACCGGATGAGCGTATTGGCAGACAAAAGCTTGACTGAGACTGAAAAAGCCCAAAAGCTCAAAGCACTTTTTCAGCAGCTCCCGCAAGACTGGCAGGAAAACCTGGAACAACTGAATAAACTGGAAGATCTGCGCAAACTCACCGCAGATATTAAAGCCCGTGGCGGTTCCCGTGATGAAATCCGGCAGATGCGGATGAATCTGGTCGGTGCTGAAGCGACACAACGTCTGGAACAACTGGATGTACAACGCAGCGACTGGAAAAACCGGGTGACTGGCTATTTAGATGAACGGGATCAGATTACCCAGTCCGGCATGTCCCATACTGCCAAACAGCAAGCCATTGCCCAGCTTCGCAGCAAACATTTTAATACACCGCAAGAACAGCTGCGGGTTGAAACATTTGAACAGGTTCATGATCAGGGAGCCAAACTACCCTTTGCTGACTAAGCCTAAAAGCCATCACCTGTTGATGGCTTTTTTATAAATGCCCTTTTGATAACTTTATATTTTTTCTCAAAATGATCTTTTATAGTTGTTTCCAAATATTTCGTATTTACACAAAATAACTTAGAAAAATTATAATGATTTCAAAGACTTTTTATTTAAATACATCTGCACATAAAACACATACTTACAATGTAAATTCCTCCTGTCCTGCATGTCCCCAAATGACATGGTTTTAGACCTCTGAAGTGAAAAAATACCGCTTCTTCAAAAGAAAAATTGCTCAGCCACTGAAGGCCGAAACTGTATTTTCATCGTCTGATTTGTGGCTTGCGACACTCTACAAAAAGCAATGATTGCTTGAATAACGATAAAATTAAAAAGGGACAGCTATGCATACTTTCAGCAAGACAGCCCAGTTACTGACTGTGGCTTTAGCGACAACTCTGGGATTCAGTTTTTCTGCACAGACTCAGGCTGCAGCGAGTGCAACACAAGTCATCGAAAAGAGTAGATCCGACTATGCCAAAACCCAATATCCGATCTTGATGGTGCATGGCTGGCTAGGCTGGTCACGCATTGGCACCGATAGTATCGGGCTGGATTACTGGTATCAGATTCTGCCAGATATGGCACGTAATGGCTCTACCGTGTTTGCTGCACAATTATCGCCGGCAAATACAACGATGCATCGCGGAGAACAACTGATCCATCAGGTTGAAGAGGTTCTGGCAATTACCGGCAAGCAAAAACTGAACTTGATTGGCCATTCCCATGGTGGACCAACAGTGCTGTATGTTGCAGCAACCCAGCCGCAGTATATTGCCTCGATTACCGGCGTTGCAGGCACCTATCATGGCTCCAAAGTGGCAGATGATATTCAGAATAATCGCCTGACGCGTACCGCCTTTAACATTTTAGGTGATTATATTATTGGACCATTGATTGCACTGGGTCAGTTTAAGCCTGAACTGGAAATTGATTTTGATGCTTCCATGAAATCCCTGACCCAGACCGGCTCAAATACTTTTAATGCCACAGTGGCGCAGCAGGTGGTCAAAGATGGTGTATTGGCCTCCACAGAAAACTGCAATAAAAATTTAAAGCAGAAAGACAGTAAAGGAATCCATTATTATTCATGGACAGGTGTAGCCCAAGCCACCAATGCCCTGGATATTGATACGATTCTGATGCAGCTCGGCCCTTTATCTTATGGCAGTAAAGACAATGATGGCATGGTGTCACGCTGTAGTGCGTTCATGGGCAAGGTCATTCATGACCAGTACAAACTCAATCATACGGACCTGGCCAACATGATGTTTGGTTTGAAGGGTATGTTTGCACCCGATCCGGTCGCCCTCTATCGCCAGCATGCCAACCGGCTCAAATTAGAAGGTTTATAATCCCAGAGTGCCTATATTTCAGCTGAGATATAGGCTTTTTTCTGATTATTTTTTATTTGACCTATCCGTGATCGGGAAGCTGCAATGAAAAAAATAATATCGTACTTAAGCTTTTTGCTATTGGTTTCCCTATTAACTGGCCCTGTGCAAGCCTCGGCATTACAACAATATAAAAGCAATTTTATTCTCTCAGGTTATGCCAGGACAAAATACCCGATGGTCTTTGTGCATGGTTTTGGTCTGGGTTTTAACCGGATTGGAACGGAGAGCATCGGTCTGGATTATTGGTATCAGATTCCCCAAGATCTGAGCCGGCATGGTGCACGGGTGTTTTCTGCCGAATTGTCTGCTGTTGCGTCCAATGAACTGCGCGGCGAACAGCTCTTGATGCAAATTGATGAAGTACTGGCACTGACAGGCCATAAGAAAGTCAATCTGATTGGGTATAGCCAAGGTGGCCCAACGATTCAATATATCGAGGGCGTTGCACCGCATAAAGCCGCCTCTTTAACCGCCATTGCCGGGGCGATGCAAGGCACCCCGGTTTCTGTCAATGCCAGCCAGACGCCACTGCTTGAACCCTTTATCCATGCCATTGGTACAATTTTGGGCCATAGCATGAATCTGGTTACAGCTAACCAGTATCCGGTCAGTATTATCGAGGCACTGCAAGCCATGAATCCAGAGGCGATTCAGGCCTTCAATGTGAAATATGGCTCCTCTGCCATTCCCAAAGACTGTCAGTCTAAGGGCAGCAAACTCACGCCAAATGGAATTTATCACTATTCCTGGATGGGCAACCGGCAGGCGACCAATCCGCTGGATGCGATTGAATCTACAGTCGTGACGTTAGGTAGCAGTTTCCTGAAAGGAGAAGCCAATGATGGTGCTCTACCGCTGTGTAGCGGACGCTATGGCCAAATCATTCGTCAGGACTATGCCCATAACCATTTTGATGAAGTAAACCAGTTTTTTGGCATTTTGGGTCCTTTCGCGCAGGATCCGGTCGCACTGTATCGCCAACATGCCAACCGGCTCAAGCTGCAAGGCTTATAAATCACTTATTTTATGAATAGATCATCTTTATTAATTAAAAAAACTTAGGAAACTGAGTCCCTGCTACATAGGGGAACTTTAGGCAACTGGATGAGGATCATCCCGTTAAAACAACAAAAGTGAGGAAAATATAATGAAATTCGGAATATTAATCACCGGCCTGCTGCTGGCGGGTACATGTCTCAGCACCCAGGCATCCACCCAAGCCAGTCAGGTCACAGCAAAAGCCAGTTCACAATATGCCAAGACCCAATATCCGATTGTCTTTGCACATGGTATGGCGGGTTTCATCCGGATCGGTACTGACCAGTTTGGACTGGATTACTGGTATCAGATTTTACCGGATCTGGCGCGTAATGGCGGTAATGTCTGGGCAACACGTGTCTCGCCTTTTAACTCATCGGAAATTCGGGGTGAGCAACTTTTAGAGCAGGTAAATGAAATTCTGGCCATTACCGGTGCAAAGAAAGTCAATCTGATCGGTCATTCCCATGGCGGCCCGACCATTCGTTATGTCGCAGGTGCAGGGAATGGAATAGTCGCTTCCCTGACTTCTGTCGGTGCTCCGCATAAGGGCTCCCCGGTTGCAGACCTGATCCTGCAAGCAGAAGGTACACCGATACAAGGGCCTTTAGTCGGTGGTATCAACCTGGTGTCTAAGGCCATCACCTGGGCACAAGGGTTGGATCCGAACAGTTTCCCGCATGATTCTCTGGCCGGTGGTAGCAGCCTGACCCTGGCAGGATCCGCTCAATTCAACCAGAAATATCCGCTCGGTATGCCAACCACCGCCTGCGGTGAAGGTAAGGAAAAAGACGGTGATATTCGTCATTATTCATTTACCGGTATAGGTCAAGTCACCAATCCGCTCGATCCTGATTCAGCCTTGACAGTTACAGCTCTACTCATTGATGGCGGCAAGGAAAATGATGGTCTGGTCTCCCGCTGTAGTGCCAAATTCGGTAAAACCATTCGGGATAACTACAACTGGAACCATCTGGATGAAGTGAACCAGTTCCTCGGATTAAAAAATATCTTTGCTCCAGACCCAGTCGATGTTTATCGCCAGCATGCCAACCGGCTCAAATTGCAAGGCCTGTAATTCAATCTCATCCCTGTCATCCCAATGCACAGGGATTTTCTAATTTTTAAACCGCCAAAATGGAACTTTATGAAAATTAGAACGCATTTTATAACCTTATGCTGCGTATTATTTACGAGCCAATATGTGCAGGCTTCCAATTTGCAGCAAGCAGAATCCAGATTTGTTGTGTCCAATTACGCCAAAACACACTACCCGATTGTATTTGCACATGGCATGGTCGGCTTTAATCGCATTGGTTTCGATGCCTTGGGCATGGATTATTGGTATCAAATTTTGCCAGATTTAGCCCGTAATGGTTCAACTGCCTTTGCCACCCGCATCTCACCTTTCAATTCCAGCGAAATCAGAGGTGAACAATATGTAGAGCAACTCAAGGAAGTCATGGCGATTACGGGCGCCAAAAAACTGAATTTAATTGGTCATAGTCATGGTGCACATAGCGTGCGTTATGCAGCCGGGGTGATACCGCAACATGTAGCCTCAGTAATGACTGTGGGCGGTGCCAACCAAGGCACCATTGTCGCCTCTGATGTCATGCGACTTGCCAATCAGACCGGAACATCTGAACTGCTCAATACCCTGATCAGTAGTTTTGGCAACGTCATCATGTGGGCACAAGGCTTAGACGGTCAAGCTTTCCCACACAACGCCCTTGCAGCAGGACACAGCACGTCGATTGAAGGCACGGCAGAATTTAACCAGCGCTTTAAACTCGGTCTTTCGCTGAGTCCATGCGGTGAGGGAAAATATAAAGACCAAGGCATTGCACTGTATTCAATGACGGGCAATCAACCCGTGACTAATCCCCTAGATGTCAGTGATGCAGCCATGAAAGCCTTGGATCTACTTTCTGCAAGTAAGGCTGGCGCGAACGATGGAATCGTGTCGGTATGTAGTGCCAAATTTGGTAAAACGATTCGTGATGATTTTCAATGGAATCATCTGGATGAAATCAACTTGTTATTTGGCATCAAAGGTACCTTTGCACCTGATCCGGTTGCTGCCTATCGTCAACATGCCAACCGTTTAAAACTACAAAGTTTATGATTTTTATAAAAATAGCCAGATATAAAAAATGCGCCCAAAGGCGCATTTTTTTACTCGTATAAAGCTTAAAATTAAGCTTTAGTTTTACGAGCTGGTAATTTTTCACGAATACGTGCAGCTTTACCAGACAATTCACGTAGGTAGTAAAGTTTAGCACGACGAACGTCACCACGACGTTTCACTTCGATACCAGCAACGATTGGAGAGTGAGTTTGGAATACACGCTCAACGCCAACACCGCTAGAAATTTTACGTACTGTGAACGCAGAGTTCAAACCACGGTTTTTCTTAGCAATTACAACGCCTTCGAACGCCTGTAAACGCTCACGGTCGCCTTCTTTTACTTTAACTTGAACAATAACTGTATCACCTGGTGCAAAAGCAGGGATGTTTTGTTTCAATTGTGCGTTTTCAATTACTTGAACTAAAGGATGCTTACCGCTCATGGGGTATCTCCAATATGTGCGAGTCAGAAGAGGTCTGATCATCGCTGGGTATAGAGGCTAAAGCGCATACACCCGATTATCTTTCCCTTTATAGTTGACCATCTCAACCATAAAGAGCCTATTAAAGAATACTTAAATAATTTTAAGTACTTGCTTGAAGATAGAAATGATTACTCATCAATATCTTACAAATCTTTTAGCCATTTTTTCTGCTGCTTGGTCAGCTCGACTTTTTCCACCAACTCTGGGCGGCGTTCAAGTGTACGCTGATATCGCTGCAAAAACCGCCATTTTTCAATATTGGCATGATGCCCGGACTTTAACACCTCAGGCACATCCAAACCTTCAAAATGATCTGGCTTGGTATATTGTGGGCAATCTAGCAGACCATCCACAAATGAGTCTTGTACGTGTGATTGCTCATCAGACATTGCACCCGGAAGTCTCCGGATAATACTGTCCAATAAAACCATCGCAGGAAGTTCACCACCCGACAAGACGTAATCTCCAATTGACCATTCCTGATCAACATATTGCTGGATCAAACGCTCATCGACCCCTTCATAACGTCCGCACAGTATAATGATTCCATCATATTTGACAAAATCCTGTACCGCAGTTTCGCTTAAGGTCTTTCCTTGCGGTGACATATACACCACAGGAACCTGAACTGCACCCGCTTGCGTTGCAAGCTCTTTGGCATGCTGGATTGCTTTTGCCAGAGGCTCAGCCATCATCACCATACCCGGACCACCACCGAATGGACGCTCATCCACCCGTTTATAGTTGCCCGTCGCATAATCGCGAGGATTGATGCAATGAATTTGCATCAACTCACGTTTTGCTGCGCGCCCGCTAATACCATAGGCTGTAATCGCTTCAAACATTTCAGGAAAAAGCGTAATGACTGCAAAAAACATCGCAGACTCCCTTATTTCCGAAAAATTCTTAGTAGTCTACGCCCCAATTGACGTAGATACGACCAGCTTCAAGATCAACGCGTTGCACCACATCTTTATGCCATGGGATCATTCGCTCTTCGCCATCGATGCTGTCGGCAGTTGCGCGAACCACCATCACATCGTTAGCACCTGTTTCAAACAGCTCAAAAATTTGACCGAGATTGACTTCTTGTTCCTGATCGTCCAGACCTAACACAGTTAGACCTTTTAAATCAGACCAATAGTACTCATCTACGCCTGCTTGAGGCAGTTGCGATTTAGAGATCCAGACATTGGAGCCAACCAGTTCGTCTGCGCCAGTGCGATCACTCACACCTTTCAGCGAAACAACCAGGCCTTTACCATGTGGTTTCCAACGTTTTACATCGACAATTTGCCAACCTGCTTTGGTCTCAATGTACCAAGGCAGATAGTCAAATATGTTGCTCATAGGTTCTGTATTGGAATAGACCCAGAGCCACCCATTTAATCCATATGCTGAACGCAACTGTCCAATCTGAATACGATCTTCTGGAACATTCTGTGTTGGTGTCATGGGCAAGCTACTACCTAATTTATATAAAAATTATGCAGCAACTGCAGCTTTTTTAGCTTGAGCAGCTAAAGAAGCAACACGATCAGAAGGTTGAGCACCTTGAGAAACCCAGTGAGCAAAACGTTCAGCATCTAAACGAAGTTTTTCTGCTTTACCTTGAGCTGTAGGGTTGAAGAAACCGATACGTTCGATGAAACGACCGTCACGTGCATTACGGCTATCAGTCACAATGATTTGATAGAACGGACGTTTTTTAGCACCACCGCGTGCAAGACGAATAACAACCATGATAGAACCTTATAGTTTTTACGGATTATCCTTGTACCGACCATCGATACAGCTCAAACCCCTTTCATAGAGGGCAGTATTTTACTTGAACTTTGCCCTGAATGAAAGATCAAAAAGTGTTTAGGTAGAATTTTGGATTTAGTTAGCGGCCGTCCCATGGTTCACATGCACCAGATGTTTTTTCCCAACATTGTTTGCCTGAGCTATCTAAAGTTAAATTACCTGTATTTTTCATCTGCCCATTGATCTTTGGCGTTGCCGTCATCGTCCAAGATGAGTTCGGTGAAGCGGTTATGGTTAAGTCATACAGTGCTGGACCGTTTCTTGGTGCTACCGTTTGCCCATAAATAGCTGGGTTAATCAATGGATTCATCGCATAACTAGACGTAGAATTATTTACCCCATAATCTCCATTAGACAACTTGTAGGATTGCAATCTTTGCGCAATTTCCATCATGGTACTTTGTATTTCAGCACGATTTGTTCGTTTTACATAGCTTTGATAAGATGGATATGCAATTGCAGCAAGAACGCCTAACACAGCAACTACGATTATAAGTTCAATGAGAGTAAAGCCTTTAATATTTTTCATTATTATTTCCACTCTTTTGTATTAACACCGCAACTTGTACTCGTAATATCCAAGGAGTCTCTAGTCATACACTTGCTTCCTCTCGAATCCAATAATAAGTATTCAGAATTTCTAAGTGCATTACTTTTTGTTTGATTAGGAAAGGCTATCATTTTCCACCCTTGCCCAACAGCAGAATCTTCCACGACAATGGTTGAATCATTGATATCGACCAATTTGATTTGGTAATCAAAATCAGTTCCTGAATCATATGGAATATTAATCTCACCCTTATTCACTGTTTGATGCTCTGGAACATAGCCTGCATAACTTAATTGCTTGCCTTTGTAATTTTCCAGCCGCTCAGCAATTTTTAACATTTCAGATTGTGCTTTTGATTTATGAGCCCTAGCAACATATCCCTGATAGCTGGGTATAGCAATAGCTGCAAAAATTGCAACTATTACCACCACAACCATCAATTCAATTAAAGTAAAACCTGAACGTTTAATTCGAGGATCTATCATATATACCTTCCTCACCATTCAAACCAGCGGATAGGTTTAATCTTGCGTGCCTGGCTATATGTATACAGATTTTTATCGGTTAATTTGGTATTTGCAGTTGGACAATTCCCCACACAAGCTTCTTGTGTCTCTGCAATTGGCCCAACCAACGTTGTTGTTCTCGGATCTGTAGAGGAAACTGCGCCAAAGGCAGGACCATTAATACCCTGATAGCTAGTTTTGACATATGCTGCACAATCACCATAAGGCATGCAAATACGGTGAGTGGTTGAAATACCCATCACCCCACCACCACAGCCGCTAACGGTTCCAGTCAATGTCGCTTTGGGATCATACAGGCTGACATATAAATCACCAGTAATGAGCTGTGACTCTTCAAATGCACGCGCATAATTTCCAGAGTCAACTGAATGAAGCTCAAAGCTCCAGCCACGAAGCATAGTACTACCAGTTGTTAATTTCATATTAGCAATGTCAGCAGTAGAAATTTGCTTAGTAACCGTTTTGCCAAGTATGCCTGATTTAGCCAAATTCGCTGGCAAAATAGTTGGAGCAGATGTAAAGCTAGAGTTTTCCAAACCATTGGCAGCAGCATCACGGTCAATTAAACCATAGATTTTGTTTTTTCCGCCAACCTCTTCTTCCAAAGGAAAACTGCGATTACCAGAACCCGCTGTCACAAGTACAAAGCGGTTTTGCCCATCATCAAAAACTGCCGTAGATAAACGATCATAGAAACGCGGTACAAATGTTCCATCTTTTAACTTAGCTAATGTTTTCACACGCACCGCAATATTCGTATTGTCAGTTGCAGACATTTGATTGTTATTATTCAAATCTACACGGAAAATCTGTCCGCCCAAATCTGCAAAATAAATCATGTCTGCAAGACCATCCGCATCATAATCACGTACTACAGGCTGTCCTACAACACTATACTTTATGTCACTATTTACAGTCTGTTTGTGACTATTCGCAGTAGAAACACCAGAAGTATCAGAACTGCTCATCCAGATCAAGTTACCATTTACAGCATCGACTACGTATAAAGCATTACCATAAGTTGAACTTGGATTTGTAGCGTTCGCTTGCTCATATGCCGCCGCATCGTAACCGCCGCCAAAAATTAAGACTTTTTTACGTTCACCTTTGATACGAATTTCAGCAATAGTCGGTTTAGTCCAGATTTGAGACAAACGCTGAAATTCATTTGTTGCTGTTGGTTTAATTTGGAATAACAGCTTCGGACTTGCTGGACTAAGAATATCTAACCCATAAAGCCCCTCGCCCCCCATACGCAAACCGCCATAAATATTCATTTTATTGGCAACATATTTTGTGGTTGTAGCTGCACCAGACTTAGTAATTTGAACCTTAAAGGTATTGTCCGCTACCCATGGTGCATCTACGCCATAAGCGATTCCTGACAAACTATCGATACCCTTAGAATCTTTACCAGCCAACGTGTCATATTGATTCGAAATAATTTCTGGCGGAACAAATACAGATTGCTCTTTACCAGTCTTAGCGTTCACAATATGCAAACCACCATCCATTGAGCCATAAACTGTATATTCTTCACGTGCATCAGCAGCATTACTTGTAGTAACTGTTGACTCTTTTGTTAACATGAGTGGCGTAGAATGTACTACTCCCCCAAGGAATCTATATGGATTTACTGGATTAACAGCAAGTGCATTAATATCCGTATTAGTTAAAGTTGTTTGGTTCGTTGCTGCTGGAAATGCTGTTTGATAGCCTATAAAATTTAATAAAGCTAAGCGCTGATTTACTGTATAGGTACTTGGCAGTGCGTCTGCACCAGTAAAGTTAGTTGCCAGATTTTGCTTAGTGACTTTCTTTAAAGAGCTTCCATTTAAGATATAAACTTTCCGCTCACTATCTACATTACTAATTGAGTCTACTGCAGCCAAAGCTGTAGATGGAACAGGAATTTTATTCCATGCACCGCCGCTATTAATTAATGAATGATCACTGCCTGCTACAGCATCGGACCATAAATCTTTTGCATTTGTATTAATTATTTGTTGGTTATTCTCAAGCTTGTAAATTGCATTTCCATTACTATCCTTTAATGTTCCACCAACAATATTATATTTCTTTAAGTTACCCATCCATGTACGTAAAGTCGAATCTTGTACGGGCATGACCATAGGGAAAAAGCCTTGGGTCATATATTTGGTTAGATCCAAAGGATCACGAGGGACAGAAATTGAGCCTAAACTGGAAGGAGTAAACTTAGGAGGTACATCATTAATAAACATTAAAATACTGTTTCTAATATCTTCAGAATTTGTTGCTTGATAGAATCCTCCTTGTCCATAATCAGCATTTCCCCATTTACAAGCATTTTTGGCATCCATTGATGCAGTCGCAGAACTGTCACAGTTATATATTTTTCTCAAAATACTTCTTTTAGTCCCATCTGCTAATGTAATTTCTTCTGGTACTTCTGTATAAGTTAATCCCTCAAAAGCACTACCAAAACCTACAACGGCAGTTTTAATTGACATGCTTGCAGGATTTTTAGTCCTGTCTAGTAATTTTTTTGCATATTCACCAATATATTCCCACCCCCCGGTTTCATCTGTAAATAGGCCAGAAGTTAATTTTGGAGACCCTAACACCGCATTCCCACTTGGTTTTGCAGAAAACGTATAGCTACTATTATTACTTAATGAAGTATTCATAATAGTTTGCGCCATACTATCTTTAGTAGAGTTTGGCGAACCATCAGTTAAAAAGTAAATACCATTACCATCACAACTACTTGTTGTACCACCTGCGGCATAATTATTCCCATCCTTTGTATCTGCTGCCGAATAAGCGAAACCACCATAATTATTATCAACAGGACCTGATGTAGTGATTGTTTGTGTTATCGGACCCCATGACCGTGCAACATAATGTCTCGTTTGCACACATCTTTTTTTACCATTACCATTACCATTATTTACAAAGGTTGTATAATTTTTATTAGCACGTTCAGTTGTACTCTGTAAATTACCACTCCCGTTTCTATCATAAACGTTCAGAATAGGATCATCACCTATATTAGGATCACAACTCTGATTTTGACGTTCTGTATAATCCGCCTGTGTGTTACTATTTGAAAGATTCATATAACATAAGGAAATCCATCCAGTATCAACTTGGAAGCCAGCTGGACAGTTTTGAAAACCTTGTGTCGTTACAGTGCTAGTGGTAGAACCTGTTTTTATTGAAAAAGGACTACTTCTATATGAAACTAGATTATATGCACTTTTATTTCCCCAGACTTTCCCACCAATTGGTTCAATATCCATAGGCTCATTGGCAAGCTTCATCCAGCCACCATATCTCCAGCCTTCAGGCAATTTTAAATGCGTCTCCCACAATGAATTCATAGCTCCAACTTTGGCATATAAGTCATCAGCAGATACAGGAATCCAACCATCACCATCTAGATCACTATCAGCAGCCTCTTTTGGTCTATAGATTTTGATGCCAGAGCCCATACGCTTATTGGTACTGTTATACCATTCACTATCACCCTTATTCCATTCATTATCACATGCCATGACCGTAGCACCTAAAGCTTCGGGACGTTCAGTGCCTAGTGCAACACAAACATAATAAACTTGCTTGCTCGCATCATCCGACTTTTGCATTACAGAATAACCATCATACAAAATGGAAGTCCTTGAAGGTAAGCTGGAGTCCTGTCCTGTCGTAGTCCCCATCATGTAAGCTGCAGCTTCAGCATATGCATGAGCAGCTGGTGTACCACTAGAGGCTTTAAAAATATCTGGATAGGCAGTACTAGATAATTTTAAATTAGAATTTGCAGTGCCATCTTCATTAGTAGTCGTATCAACCGATTTAATGTTCACGAGTTCACGAATCAGCTTTTCTCGTTGAGTAGCTGTAAGCTTACTGACGGGTACTAAAATTTTTCCTGAATGACCATCTACCAATTTATTCGTAGTTGTACCGATCGTTAAACTGGTTTTTGCAGAAAAATGTCCTAATCCAATACGGATATCATTGGAGATACTATCATCAGCCAATAATCGAATTAATGCATCTTTCAGACGTGATAACCGGTCAAACTTTCCAGTATTAGATTCAACTAAATTACCATCAGCATTAATACTTGGATTACCACAACCACGTAAATAATAATCAATGGTCTGGCCATTTATGGTGACTTGCTTTTTAAAAGAAGTCTTATTGTTGGTAGCACTTCCTGTACGAAGATCAAGAGCATTATACTTCCATTGATTTATAGCTGTAGAACTACCGGTTTCAACAACACCTGTTTTCGCACAAAGTGAACTATCAACATCACCAGGACTACCATATTTATTGTTTTTAGGAAGTACCAAAGAACTAATTCCCATACTTCCTGAAGTATCCAGCATTAATAAAATAGAAGTGTTACCAGTCGTATTACCTTTATAAATTTCTAAATCACTTGCAAAAACTGCTGTACTTGTTGGCAACACTATCACTGGAAGTAATACCATCATGCTTACAAGAGGTTTCAATTTCATCTTTTTTATCCCCATATTCCAGTGCTTAATCAAGTTTTAGTTTCTGTTAAGCGAACAACGTATTCTGCAACTTGCGTATTCAGTGGCACACCCAGCTGATTTAGGCATTCATGCAAAGTCTCTACCTTAACTTGACCTGTTGAACTATTTACACGGTTTTTCAATAGCAAATCATCCATTACACGCCCGCTCAAACACGTATTCATCTCTGTTAAAGTTACTGACGGCGCCATAGCAGGAGCAAACGATGTTGCAACTACACGGATACGCTTAGTATCTACATCTGCCTTTAAATCTGTATTTTTATTGGTCAATTCAAATTTGCGCATTTCCACTGCAGGATCATCTGGATTAACAACAGAAACCTGCGTCACAATCGCCTTTCGACTGATAGAAAACATCGTTGCTGGATTACAAACCGCATCAATATCTCCAGAAAGCGCAGCACTTACACCTGTAGCAGCAGTCGCTGAAGCTCGCTCAATAATCCGAAAATCACCAAGATTAAAAAACATATTATTTTTAGCCGCACTGCCTTCTATTTCTGTTGGTTTAAAACAAAATTGCAGCTCCTTACCTTGGTTGCCATCTAATAAAACCTGCCCAATTGGTGTACCTGCTAAATTCGTGCTTTCATTGGCATTAAAGTTTTTTTCTAAATGATCTAATGCAACGTCAGAAGTCTGCATTAATAAGGTTTGTACCTGAGCATTTGTCGCCAGCTTTAAGCTAAAGATACTGTTGCGGATAGCGTACAAGCCAACAACTGTGATTAATATCAGTAAAATCAATACAGTAATTAGGGTTACACCCTCTTGGTGTTTTGAATGATTTATCATTAGATATCCCCCAATCCACCATTACGGATCGCAATTGTTGTGGTATAGACTTGACGCATATAACCATCTTTAGCGGCCGTAATCGTCTGATCTAAAACTTTAAATTCTGTTTTCTCAGCCATTGCGACCTTTTCTGAAGAACGCACGAGCCAACCTAGATTCACCCCAATTACCGCTGGGCGCGGTACTGCATTAATAGCCTTATATTCATTCACATCTAAAGTACGTGTAGTGCCATTGGTATTACGAACAACCAATTGCACTCTCATATATTCAATATTTTTTGCAATAATTTCGCCAGCATTCGCCGCATAACTCGTTGTCAGTGTATTTACAGCATTAATAGTTTGAGATTCATAAGTCTGTGGAACAGTTTCACCCTCTGCAATAAACATGCTTGATGAACAATTTAGGTTGGCTTCACTTTTAGTGACATCTTTACTAATGTAATAGCGCTCAATGACATACCAACCTTTAGCGTAATTTGTACTAGTTTTTTCTGGCCCTTTTACTTTTTTACCATCACATGTAAAAGTATTCATTGGTGCTTGATACATAATGATCAGCTGATCACTTTTTGGATAAGTACTAAATGCACTGTCATTATTCACACTTGCCGATACTAAGTCATTGCCCGTCAGCAATGCTGTTCCAATTTTCAGACCTTTTAAATTGCCATTTGCTGGAGGAGTAGCTGTGCTGCTTGTTTGATTGCTTAATACAATACCGCCATACAATGATGCATCATTAATAATGCTGGCATTGCCATGGTTTGCTAAACGGATATTCTTAGTGACGTAGTTAATCCCAAACAAACCGCTATCTTGCAAAGATGCGGCGGAGGATTGAATCCGATAGTTTTGCTGCCCACTTACAAGCATTTGAATTGCCACAGCAACCAATATCAGGCCCAATGTGATTGCAATCATTAATTCTATTAGCGTGAAACCAGCCTGTTTAAATGTTTTCATTAATATGCCTCCAGCACCAAGCAACTAGAATCATCTGCATATTTTCCATCTGTTTTTAAACATGCATTTTGAACTGAAGGAGCATCCGGAGTAGCTTTAGCATCAGTAATTGGCTGAGTTTCCCCCCAAGCCGCGATTAAACATACTCGCTCCTGACTTGCCGAAGTATTTAAACAATTCATTACGCCAACTTTCATCCCTTTTGATACAGCAACATCACTGTATTGTTTTAAGTCATAAAGCGCCTGATTCGCCGCATTACAGCCGCTATCACAGTTAGGCAAAGAACTGGGTACAGCTGCCTTGTAATCACCTGTCGGATTTAGCCTTACTTTTTCTGCAAGTCCATTTAATAAAATAAGTGCATCAGCCCTTTTAATTGATTCTTCTGTCGCTGCTGTTGCTCTGACTTGCAGCGCTGCATAGCCTAGAATTGCGATAGCAAGGATTAGCATCGCAACCAGAACTTCCATCAATCCAACGCCTTTTTGACCGGAAACACCAATCATGAGCAGACTCCCCCTGGTGTAATTTCAACTGTTCCAAGGATACCAACCGTTAAAATATATGATCCAACAGAAGAGCAAAAAGTTATTGTTTGTGCAGCCGTTAAGTTTCCTTGAGCAGAAAACGCAAAACTATCACTCGACGTACTTTTAATATTTATTTTTTTTTCAACATTTACCACAAAGACACTATCTTTTTTTAGCGAAGCCGACATAGTCGTTGTATAGTTTGGCAAATTTGCACCGCATCCATCTTGAGTAACAGCAGATGCAGACTTACTCAGCGATGTACACACCACAGTAGATGCACGATTCAGCAATGCCCTGCTGCGGGCCTCTTTTAAAGTATCCCGCATATTAAAAGCCGTAGTTTTAAGATTTTCTTTAATCAATAAATTACTAAAGGAAGGAGCAGCCATCGTCGCAATAATCGCCATCACCGCAATGGTCACCATCAACTCAATTAAGGTGAACCCGTTTTCTTTTTGTCGCATACTCCCCCCAAGACACAGACGTTGCCCTATTAAAAATAATAACCAACAACTTTACAAAATCCTCACACTTCAGGATAAAAGGCATAAAAAAGCAGATAACCGTCATATAACGGTTATCTGCCTATTTTTAATCAGTTTTTTAAAGTGTTATATGCTTCGCAGTTTAAGCCTGTGTTACAGGAATACGTAACTCTTTGGGCAAACTAAAAGTAATATTTTCTTCACGTCCAGCCAGCTCTTCAGGTGCTGTTGCACCCCAATCCTGTAAACGCTGAATGACCTGCTTAATTAAAATTTCCGGTGCAGATGCGCCTGCTGTTACCCCAATCTGGGCATTTCCTGCAAACCATTCCTGTTTTAGCTCATCAGCATTATCAACTAGGTAAGCTGCTTTCCCCATACGTTCCGCCAGCTCACGTAGGCGGTTTGAATTTGAAGAGTTTGGAGAACCTACCACAAGTACGACATCACAACGTTCAGCCAGATCACGCACTGCATCCTGACGGTTTTGCGTAGCGTAGCAAATATCATCTTTACGTGGACCTTGAATCAGTGGAAATTTTTGGCGAAGGGCATCAATCACTTTCGCTGTATCGTCAATTGATAAAGTCGTTTGCGTGACAAAAGCGACTTTTTCAGGATTGCGCACCGTTAAAGCGGCAACATCTTCTTCATCCTCAACTAGATAAATCTCACCACCGTTTTTTTTGTCATATTGCCCCATGGTACCTTCGACTTCAGGGTGACCTTCATGACCAATCAGGATAGCTTCTACACCTTCACGGGCATATTTGGTCACCTCAATATGTACCTTAGTCACCAATGGACAAGTCGCATCAAAGACCTTCAAACCACGACGTTCAGCTTCTTGTTGTACCGCTTTAGAAACACCATGTGCGCTAAAAATCACGATATTATCGTCAGGAACTTCGTCGAGTTCATCGACAAAAATTGCACCACGCTGACGCAAGTCATCGACGACAAATTTGTTATGCACCACTTCATGCCGCACATAAATCGGTGGGTTAAAGCATTCTAGGGCACGGTTCACGATCGCAATGGCACGATCTACACCAGCACAAAAACCACGCGGATTGGCTAAAACAATTTCCATAGAATCCTCAATACTCACACCATTTTTAGCGGTTCAATTGAAATAAATGTAAACAATCGACTGACAACTATTTAGTTTAAAGCCGCTCTACTCTAAAATAGAGAAGATATTTTATCATATCAGGAAAAATATCATGTCGGGTCTCTTGTTTGTCGTTTCTGCAGCGTCTGGAACAGGCAAAACATCCCTTGTTAAAGCCCTACTTGAGCGTGTCAACAATCTTCACGTTTCTGTGTCACACACTACACGCGGTCAACGACCTGGCGAACTCGATGGCGTGCATTATCACTTCTCCACCAAAGAAGATTTTTTAAATCTGGTCAATGAAGGTGGTTTTATCGAATACGCTGAAGTATTTGGTAATTACTACGGTACTGCGCAAGCCACAGTCAAAGAGCAACTGGCCAAAGGTCATGATGTACTACTGGAAATTGACTGGCAAGGTGCGCAACAAGTTCGTCGACTTTTTCCTGAATCTAAACAAATTTTTATCTTGCCACCAAGCCAGTTCGACTTGCGTGAACGCCTGTCTAACCGTGGTACTGACGCAGTTGATGTGATTGAGCATCGTCTGAGCTGCGCGGTAGAAGATATGCAACAATATAGCAACTTTGACTATATCATTATTAATGACGACTTTAATAAAGCACTGCATGACCTTGAAGCGGTGATTATCGCCAATCGTTTGGTCTTGTCTCAGCAAGCCAACCGTCATGAAAAACTAATTCAGAAACTGATAACGCCGACTGAGCAGTGATTAAAACTTGAGTCTATAGACAAAGCCTTTTATACTGTGCAGTCTGTTAAAATTTATTATTCAAACGAGAATTCTTATGGCACGCGTCACCGTTGAAGATTGTTTAGACCATGTAGACAACCGCTTTGAGCTTGTACTAGTGGCAAGCAAGCGCGCGCGTCAATTGGCACGTCAAGGTATTGAACCAACTGTAGAATGGGACAATGACAAACCGACTGTTGTTGCTTTACGTGAAATCGCTTCAGGTCATGTATCAAAAGACATTTTGAAACAACGTGATCAAGACTATCAAACATCAAGCTTGGATCTTGCACTTTCTGCAAATAATCTAAACTTAGACGGTTTTTCTTTCCAATAAAAGATCGTCACTCAAAAAGCCTAGTTCTAAACTAGGCTTTTTTTGTTATGTGACTTTTATATTTATGCCAGAACGGTTATAACATAAGGGTTAGCTATCAAGTTTGAATGGGTTTTCTGCTCACTAGCAGCAAAAAACCATCAAACCAGGAAATTCACATTTCTAAAGCGCTTTCACGTTTTATTTGTAAAAAATTCAGTTGAAAAGGTGTTTTATGCCAGGCCCACAGGTCAGTCAAGCCAAGCAGCAGTTAGAGATCATTATCGATGCGTATTTAAGTGAAAGCGATGTCGAACGTGTGCTTGCGGCCTGTGATTATGCAGATATGGCGCATGATGGGATTGTGCGCAAAAGTGGTGAACCTTATATTCTGCATCCGATTGCAGTCAGCTGTATTCTGGCGCATATGCGTCTTGACCCTGAAACGCTGATGGCTGCCTTGCTGCATGATGTGATTGAAGACACCGACTTTAACAAAGATGATATTACTGAGACTTTTGGTTTTACTGTGGCCGAGCTGGTCGATGGTGTGACCAAACTGAGTCATTCTAGCGATAAAGAATATAATAAAGCCGCTTCATTTCGGAAAATTCTGCAAGCGACGCTACAAGATCCACGTGTCATTATTGTGAAACTGGCCGACCGCTATCACAACATGACCACTTTGGATGCACTACGTCCGGACAAACGTGCGCGTATTGCCCGCGAAACCTTTGAAATTTTTGTGCCAATGGCACGTATTGTCGGCATGAATGAAATGGCCGACAATCTGGAACATTTGTGCTATCAGAATCTTGATCTGGATATGTACAATAACGTTCAGACCGCACTACAGGAAACCAAGCCGAAACGCTGTGAATATCAGGCCAAATGGGAAAAGAACCTGACTGAACTGCTGCAACAGCATGCCATTCAGGGCCGAATTAAGAAGAAAAATAACAATATTGAGCTACTGCGCCACTTCGTTAAAAATGACATCGATCTACAAGAATTAACTCACAGCCATGCTTTTGAAATTATTTTACAGAGCATTGCCGATTGTGACCGACTGGCAGAGATTCTGACCCATAGCTTTAAGATTCAAAGCTATGAAGACCATATCCGTCGTCCATTACCGGGTGGCAACCAGTCCCTGATGATGCGACTGAAAGGCGAAAAGACGACCTTGTCGCTCACCATTCAAACAGAACTCATGCGTAAAGCGGCACGCTTTGGTGTCGTACTCGGTGAAAGTGCCCCGCAGGCCTGCCGCTCTGCGATTCAGGCCTCGATGCAGAATCTGAATGTTCTGGTCGATGGTGAATGCGCCAAAACGACTTTTAGTGAATTACTGGATTATTTACATCAGGAAAAAATCTGGGTCTATACCCCGCACGGCCATTTACATGAATTGCCACAAGGCGCCACGGCGGTTGACTTTGCTTATGCCGCGAGTTTATTCCTAGGCAATCATGCGGTGGGTGCAAAAATTAATAATGAAACCAAGCCCCTTTCAACACCTCTAGTCAGTGGTCAGGTGGTAGAAATCATTACTGATGTCTTGGCCACTCCAAATCCGGATTGGCTCAGTTTTATTAATACCCAGAAAGCTCGTCGTGCTATTCAGAATATTCTGCGCGATCAGGATCCAGATGAGCAACGTCTGGTCGGACAACAGGCTCTCAATCGTGCCTTGAAATTGTTCCATCGTTCTATTCGTGATCTGACGGAAGCAGACTGGAAAAACCTCTTGGAATGGCGCCATGTTTCCAGTAAAGAGCAGCTGTTTGAACAGATTGCAGTCGGTGATTTATTACCGCAACTGGTGGCCAACCATTTATTTGCCCAAGATCAGCATCAGAATATTGCCAGCTCAGACCGTCTGATTCAGGGAACGGAAGGTGTCGATGTCAAATATGCACATTGCTGCAATCCTGTGCTGGGTGATCCAATTCAGGGGCATTTGACCCGTCGCGGTCTGATTGTGCATCGTGCGCGCTGCCATAACCTGCTGCATGAACAGCATCAGCATCCAGAAAATATCATGTTGTTGCAGTGGACCTCTGATGATCTGGAAGATATCAGCTTTACTGCCTATCTCAGCATTGACCTGGACATGAATGACGAGCAGATTTCCGACCTGATTTACCAATGTCGTAAAGCGCATTCCGGGGTGGAAATGGTGCGCACTCAGGATGACAAAACTTACGTCAATATCGTGGTGCATAACCGTAAACAGATTGCACAGATTATCCGGGATTTACGCATGTATTTCGGTTTCCCGCGAATTATCCGTCTGGCACAGCCCGTCGTTTTCAGTGAAGCCTCTAAAGCGAGTTAATCATTTAAAACGATAGTGCTTTGATCGGCCGAATTGATCGAATATGATGTATGTCGATGATAAAAGGAGAAATTAATGTCCCGCCAAGTAATCCATACTGAAAATGCCCCTGCTGCGATTGGCACTTATTCGCAAGCCATTTTAGTGGGTGATACCTTATATCTATCAGGTCAAATTGGCCTGGATCCTTATAGTATGGAACTGGTTGAAGGCATTGAAGCTCAAATTCGCCGGGTGTTTGATAACTTAAAAGCAGTCTGTGAAGCCGCTGGTGGCTCTTTGGCAGATATTGCCAAACTGAATATTTTCCTGACCGACTTATGTCACTTTCAACTGGTCAATCAAATTATGGGTGAGTATTTTGCCCAGCCCTATCCAGCACGTGCCGCTTTAGGTGTGGCCAGCCTGCCTAAAGATGCCTTGGTTGAAATGGATGGCATTGTCATAATTAATCAATAAGTTATAAAAATTACTCAATCCCCACCCTGCAATATCTCATTCTAAATCATGAATCGCTTTTGTGTGGAAATCCGAGCAGTACTTGGATTTCCGCTCAGGTGGTGATTTTTTATCTAAATCATCAATCATGATAAAAGCTATTTCAAATGATTTTTATTGACAAACGATAACAATTATCAATAATATTACTTATCTTATTTAATCACTGTGGTTGTGTCCTATGTACGTTTGTCTATGCCGCGGCATTACAGATCAAGACATTAAAGATGCTATTGCAAATGGCGCTGAGAGTTATCGTGATGTACGCGATATGTTGGACTTGGGAACTTGCTGTGGCCGCTGTGCACCAGAAGCCCGTATGATTATCAGTGATGAAGTTTCACAAATTGCAGCACGACTGGCCGTTGCAGCATAAATTTAGAAAGATTTCTCCCTATAAACATAATGAAAAAACAATGATCTTTGGTCATTACTCCTCCCCCGCCTTTGACTCTGGCGGGTTTTTATTGCCATTCATCTGAGTCTGAATCGATTCGATGTCGATTTTCATTTGCTGTTCCTTGACATCCTCACCTCTCTAAATAGAGCTGATTCCTCCTGTGAGACGCTTATGCCCAAGCGCAAGTATGTTCTTAGCACTATTCAAGTCCCGATCCAGAACACTTGAACAGTTTTCACATTCCCATACTCTTATTCGCAAATCTGCTCTACCTTTCGGACTACTTGCAGTGACCTCACCACAGCACGAACACATTTGGGTTGTGAAACTTTCACTAACTTCTTCAAACCATACTCCTGCGTTCTCGCATTTATACTTGAGCATGGTCTTGAATGCTGAAAATCCGGTATCCAGAACAGACTTCGCCATCTTGGTTTTCACCAGTTTTTTCGCACTCAGATCGCCTACAACAATTAGCGCATTTTTCTTTATAAGCATCGTACTTGCTTTGTGCAAATGGTCTTTACGACAGTTTGCAATCTTGGCGTGTAATGCACGGACACGTTTTCTATTTTTCGCTCGTTGAGCAATCCCTAATTTCTGTTCATATTGACGGTAGAACTTGGGATTTGAAATTATCGTACCATCCGAACAAGTGGCTATATCCTTTAAGCCCAGATCAATCCCAATCAAATTAGTCGCAGTCGATTTCTCAATTTTAGGGCTATTCACAACTAAGCAGACATACCAACGGCCACGCGCATCCTCGACAAACGAACCAGTCTTGATACTGTAATTTGACAGTCCATAGCTATCCCATATTTTAAACTGATGCTTGCCATACTGGATATGGCCATCAGCATACTTGATTGCTACTTTCTTGAAGGGTATCCAACCTAGTGATCTTCTGGCTGATTTCTTATGACTGACCCGCCATTTTAGTTTGGTCTTCTTGAATTGCTTTCTGCGTATGACTAATTCTTCGGTAACAGCCTGAATGGTTTGACTATGTAACCCACAAAGCCTAGATGTACCTTTCGTATATTCAGCAATATCGTAAGCACTGAGAAATTCACCTTTTCTTTTAAGGTGTTTAAAGCTTAAATCATTGATATAATTCCAGACGAAATTCACTTCAGATGCTAATTGCTCTAATATCTTGGAATGTTTATCTTTAATGCGTAATTTAAGTGTTTTCATACGATTATTTTATCAATGAAAATAACCAATAGAATATCCAAAGTTAAAAATGTTAATTTGAAACGACATTTCATGTCGTATGGCTTAGGTCACTCATTTATATCCCTGCCTTGAAAACAAGGTTTTACTTTTGATTTGATAAATTACTCGCCATTTGCCCCTGACTTGCTTTACTATCAGAGTTAAAACGCTTTCTTAGAAAGATAAAACAGGTCCAAATGGAGTTATGCGATGAAAGGCAATCGTGATGTGATTAATCAGCTCAATCAGGTGTTGTATCACCACTTAACTGCCATTAACCAGTATTTCCTGCATTCGCGCATGTTTAATGACTGGGGCATTGAGAAACTGGGCTCGGCAGAATATAAAGAATCCATTGTTCAGATGAAACATGCCGATAAAATTATTGAACGTATTTTATTTTTGGAAGGTCTGCCGAATTTACAAAATCTGGGCAAACTGTATATCGGTCAGCATACTCCAGAAGTGCTGCATTGTGATGTGCGCAAAGTCAAAGAAAATATTGAAACCATCCAGAAAGCTGTGGCATTAGCTGAAACCCAAATGGATTATGTGACCCGTGATCTGGTTCAGGAAATTCTAGAGAAAGAAGAAAATTATCTGGATTGGACCACGATACAAATTGATCTGATTGAAAGCATTGGCATTGAAAACTATATTCAAAGTCAGCTTTAAATTTAAAGTTAAGACAAGAAAAAGCCAGCATCTGCTGGCTTTTTTGTATTTAGCGAGGCATATCCTGCGTTAACTCTTCATAACTCATTTCAGTTTTCTGAACAGTCTTTAGGCGTTGCAGCTGGTGCTTAGCCTCAGTCTCGTAATCATTAAATGCTAAGAGTTTGGCATATTTGATCAGGTTATATTTAGTTGGATAACTCAAGACCATTTGTTCACCTTCCAAAATCTGATCAGCAGATGCTTTGCTATAAGGATTCAGACGAATCCAGGCAATGCGATGATTAAATTCGGTTAGCAGATAAATCGGTTTTTCATTGGTGACTTTTTCCGGCTGTTTTTCATAACGAATACTTTGCCCGAGTTTTGGTACTGCAACGTCATAATCCCGATAAATCACAATCAATAAAAGCAATCCAACAGCAAAAATGAATTTCATGCCGATTGATGGCATAACTATTATTTTAATTTTTAGATTTTGCGCCAAAACTGTACCCAGAATAAAACCGACTGGCAGCAGGAAATAGGCATAATGCTGGGGAAACTCAAACATGGCATGCGTCACAAAAGCTCCGATCATCAAAATCCCAATCACGGATTCCGGAGTGCTGACCCAGCGTTGCAACTGATAACCCAAATAACCAAAGTATGCCAAGAAAGGCAGACCGATGATCAGTCCATTCCAGAGCAGGAAATCGATAATAAAGTTATGCGCACTACGAATCCAGACTGGCCCTTGTACCATATCGGTAATCGAGACAAAAGCAACACTGGTCTGATACCAGCCATAACCCCACCATGGCTGTGCCTGAATGGCAGCCAACATTTGCTGCCAGATTGCAAGTCGTGACATATCCCCAGTGGCACGCGCTACTATATCTCGGCTTTGGACTACGTCCGTATTCATCACCTGTGCAGCCAGCTGACTGAGTAATGGAAAAGCCACAATACAGCAAATAAAGAAGATGAACCAAGCGGTGCTGTAAACCCATTTCAGGCGAATAATGCCTTTATATTGGTAGAACGCTAAATACAGCATGATGGCGGTTGCAGCGACCCACGCAGTACGTGACTGACTTAAAGCCACTCCCATGACAATTACTGCAGCGCAGGCAAATAACCACTTGGTCTGGATTTTTTTCTTTTCATATAAGTAAAGGCAACTCATCAAAGACATGAGCAAAAAGGTCGCCATATTATTGGGCTGGGCAAAATTAGCATATGGCCGCTGGTTACCGCTAATATTCACCATACCTGGCAAAGTTGCATCCAGATTGGTCCATTGGCAAATTGCGATCATGCCAGTGACTGTACCTGATGCCAGAAACACATAACTCAGATAAGTAAACGTTTCTTCTCGACTATAGTTCCCTGTTGACAGGTGATAACCCAGCACACTTGCCAGCCAAAAGCCAAACACGAAAATAAAGCCCATCAGGGCGATGCTAAAGAAAAACAGCTGCCCTGCCAGTACCTGTACAAGCGGGACATAGGCAAGTAACAATAAAGGTAAGCTAATAGCTGGAATTTTTATTTTTTCTTTTAGACAGATAGCCACAATCGCAAATAGCGCAAAAAAGGCATACAGCTCACCTGTATAAGTGACCCATGGGCGATAATGCACGGGCATGAGCCATGCAAGGGAGATCAGAATAGCTGCTATGAGGGCAAGCGTGAATTTCATGGAAATATCAAGCGGTAGAAGTTTGGCACATGATAAACAAAAAGCAGATTAAAGGGGAATCTGCTTTTTGTTTTGATCTTTCAAATACAAGTTAGTTCCACGGGCGAAGGTCGACGATTGCAAGTGGTTTACCCTGTGCATCAAGCAGTACCGTCATATCTATTTGACTTGCCTTTAGTGGTACAAATCCTACTGCTGTAGGTGAGTCGTCTAAAATTTTACGAACACTTAATGCCTCATTGTACTCATAAAGTTTTCTAATATTCAAAATATTTTTACCTTGCACAAGTGCTTTATTATCAAATTCAATATAACGATCTGGCATTTGTGATAATGACACTCCTCCAAGCACTTCCGTAAATAAATCAGCTTGACGCTTTTGAATATCTGTAGCCACCTCAACCATCACATATTGGGGTTTTAATAATGAGGGCTGTTTGTACTGTGGGTGTGCCTTTTCAATATTTTCATTGATGATTTCATTTTTACGCACAAGCTCAAAACGGTCTACATTATAAACAATCCAAGCTGGTCGCCCCTGCTCCAAACTATAAATACCATACATCAAAGCCGAAATCTGGATCAAAATAATGACAGTCAAATCAAATTTTAAGGTTTTTTTATGTTCTTTATAAACCAGTAAACCTAATAAAGGTCCAACAATAATATCAATAGCAAATAACATTAAAATGATATAAGTTACACCAACAGCTTTTGCAAGTGGTGTAGGGTACCAACAGTAAAAAACAACCCCCAGCAACACTAGGGCAATGATAAAAGATAACGTTAGATGCTTGATAAAAAACTGAATACGCTTTGTCATAACCAATTACTTCATGTTTGGGGCTGATAGATCATCATGCTTTTTTAAAAATAGCGATGCAATGTTATTACTTTGGTGTGTATCGATTTTTGATAAATCTTTGAATAAAGCCTTTTTATTATATAGTGCATTCGACACTTCAAAATAATAATTTGCTTTCACCCAATCTTGATTAAAGTAAAATATTTGTGCCATTTTAAATAAATTATAGTAGCTTGGTTGACTAACTACATAGTGCTCAAATGAATCTAATTTGTCTTCAGCATACTGTTTATCCACTTTTGCAACAATAAACTCAGCTCGATCTGCAAACTGTGAAAAAATGACTGATTGCTTATTTTGTGATTGACCTGTATTTTCCATACCTGATGCATAGCCCAGATTCGTCAACCATTGATCATATTGTTGAAATATTAAAGCGTAAAATATAATTGAAAATAAAAAAGTTACTTGCTTTAATTTTTCATTGATTGAGATTGTATTGACATTGCAATTTATCAATAATACTCCAACAAAGAACCCCAAAGGGAATAAGAAATAGCTATAATATAGTGGATATTCAAGCTGAGCATGCACCAATATACATAGCATCATTATATATACATAAAGTTCATCTGTTGTTTTAATATTACAAATAATCACCTTGATTAAGTACAAACTATAAAAAATCAAAAGAATACCGAATGGAATGCCTACCCATAGTATTAAATCAATCATAATATTATGTGCACTTGAGAGATTGCCTTCATTTTTAAATAAAAGCACACCTTCAAATTGAGCAATTGTGGTTTGAAACCATCCATAACCAAACCAAGGATGTTGCATAATTGCATAGTACATATGCTTCCACATTTCTATACGAGCAAAACCACCATTGATGCGATCTTCTAAAGGAATCGGTGCAACTAATTTTAAGTATTCAGCAATTTCAGTATTAAAAATAAAAAGAAACACATACAAAGCGAGCGATAAAAATATGATCTTTGCTGTTGATGCTCTTTGAAAATTTATTTTTTTGAATACATACACAGTTAGTAAGAGAATGATAACAACCCATGTCGTTCTCGATTGTGTCAGGGCAAGTGCATAAGTATCTAAAACAAGTAATGGCACACATAAGAACCATTTATATCCATAACGCTCATATAAAAATATAACACTGCAAATACTCATCATTAAAAGCGTTGCTAGATGATTAGGTTGCCCTAAATTTGCATAAGGTCGATTATGACTTAAATTTAAGATATAAGGATGAGAGGTTTGAAGCCATTGCGCAATGGCGAATAAACTACCAATCAAACCAATAAACGTAAAAAAATATGCAATATATTGAATAATTTTATTTTGATCTGCTAATTGATGACTGTTATACCCATAAAGAAGAGAAACCAAAAAACTAAAAATAAAACAGAAACTAAATACAGCCGTAGAAAAATAATATACCTGACCAAATATAAATTGGATAAAAGGAATTAAACAGATCAAGAATAATGGAATAATAATTTTGGGTAGTTTAAGTTCTTTTTTATAAAATAGGCCAAGACATAAAATTAGACCAAAAAACCATAAAAAATCTTGCGAGGATGATGTCCAAGGGAATACAGATAAGCCTATAAAGTAAGACAACCCAAAACAAAACAAAATAGTAAAAATTATAATTTTCATAGTAATTTCATTCGTAAAAAAAAGCTGACCGTAGTCAGCTTTTTTAAATAAAAATTACGATTGTGCTGTACGACAAGATGCTGGTAAATATTTAGCCATAATAGCGGCATCTGCTGATGCTGGACCACAAGACCATTCTTTAATTAGAGCACCATCTACTGTATTAGTAGGACCAGAAACCACAGCCGTAGTTAAATTAGCGCCACCATTAACTTTTGGTGTCATAATGATAGTTTTACCAGCTGCACCTTTTAATGACGCATCATTAACTAGAGTCACCGTGATTCGTCCAATTGCTGGATTAGCACTAGCTACTTCGATCTTTTGTACATATTTAGATGCTTTAACAGAATCACTACCTTGCTCACAACCCCATTGACCAGCTGTTGGAAGAACACCGGAATCAATGGCCTCTGTTACAGCAGTACGACAAGAAGAAGCTGCCAACATACCTTCAGATACTTTTGAACGAACGGTATAATCTTGATAAGCAGGAAGTGCAACCGCCGCCAAAATACCGATAATAGCGACAACAATCATTAATTCAATAAGGGTAAAACCCTTTTGCATAGTTTTCATAACATTCTCCACAAATGTTTTTGTTTATTTATAAGCCTAAAGAAAAGCTCATTTAGCTTAATTTTATAGTTAGCACTAAGTATGCCAAGTTTCATTATAATAGAATTAACATAAAAAACAGCAGTTTAAAAAAATATTTTATTTTTTTGTAATTATTATGTTTTATTTTGTGTAACTAACTGACAAATTTTGTCAGTTAGTTGACTAAAATCACCCCAGAATTATCGGTTTATTCCCTAATTCATCTTCTAAATCATCTATTTTCCGATCATAGTACTGATCCAATACTTCTCCAATCTGCTTCACACCTTCAATTACACCTTCTTTAAACTTCTGCTGGACTAAATGCTGAATAATGTTTTGACAGATTTCATTCCAGACTGCCTGAGTCGTTGCATTCTTAATTCCCCGGTCAATCACAATTTCCACCTTGTGCTCACACAGATTCAAATACAGTAGTACTCCACTATTATATTCGGTATCCCAAACACCAATTTCAGCAAATAACTGGCGAGCACGACATAAGGTATCTTGATAATAGGCGGATCTTGAAGGCAAACAGCCTTCAATCACCACCTGAATTTCCCCCACATGTCCATGCTCGGCTTCTTCAACCGCTAGTGCAATGGCATGCTGATCCTGCTTGGAGAAAAAACGTTTGGTTGCCGGCATATAAAAGAAATGTTTTAACCAGCGCTTAAAACTCGGCTGCGCATGTTCTTCCAGCTTCGGCTGCGTGACAATTTCTGTCGTATCTGTCGTTGTTACCATGAGCCTGATGCTCCTCCCCCGCCAAATCCACCACCGCCACCGCCGAAGCCGCCGCCGCCAAAACCACCACGACCACTGCCGCCGCGGCCACCACCTGCCATAAAGGCATGTAAAATCAGTTGCGCAAGCGAGGTGACCAGTAAAAAGAATACCCCGGCACCAATCATTAAACTGGCAATTAAACCCATGCCATTGACCAGACCGGCAGCTGTGCCTGCAACCGCGGCAGTTGCAGCGCTGAGTTTTCTGCCAAAAATCATGGAACCGACGACCCCAGCAACAACAATAAACAGCACGCTACTGAACGTCGCCTTACTGGCTTTTTGTGCCTGATAAGCCTGTTCCTGACGTTCTTTTAATTCATCGGCTGCCTGTGCTGCAATTTCAGGATCTAAATTTAAAATTCGTTCAATTTCGGTTAGTCCGGAATCAATGCCCTGCGCATACTGACCTTGCTTAAAAAATGGCGTAATTTTGTCATGAATAATTCGACCTGCCACTATGTCTGGTAGTACACCCTCCAGACCATAACCGGTCAAAATTTGAATACGGCGGTCATTAATGGCAATGGTCATCAACAAACCATTGTCGCGTTTAGCTGAACCCAGCTGCCAGGCTTCAGCAACACGCATGGAATAATCAAAAATATCTTCTTGCCCTGTGGTCGGAACAATGACTACACCTATCTGCCCTTTGCCTTCATTATAAAGTTTCAAAATACGCTGGCTGAATTGCTGTTTTTCAGCGGGACTAAGTATATTGGCCTGATCAATGACCGGTTCATTCAGACTGGGTAAATCGCGCTGAAACTGCCCTTCCGCCATGTCATTGGCAATTTGTGGCTGTGATGCTGCTGCAGTTTCTGTATTTTGAGCTGGAGTATTTTGATTATTTTTAGGCTGCAAGATTTCACGGGCTACAATGACGTCTTCAGCATCTGTAGCCGTGGCTGTTTCTGCTGAAACAAGCATTGTCGTTCCCATGCCCAACATGAGAATCAAACCAGCACAATATTTCAGCAGTATTTCAGGCATCTGATCTCTCACTTATTTACAGGTCAGTACTTATTCAAAGGAAACCGTTGGAGCTTTCTGTGCGCTTTGCTCGGCACTAAAGTTCGGTTTGGTATCCATACCAATCACTTTTGCCGTCATCACTTGCGGGAACTGACGGGCATAAGAGTTAAAGTCCTGCACCGTGGTGATATAACGGTTACGTGCCACAGCGATTCTATTTTCAGTGCCTTCCAGCTGCACCTGCAAATCACGGAACTGCTGATTGGCTTTCAGATCGGGATAATTTTCAGTTACTGCCAATAAACGCGACAAAGCACTGGTCATTTGCGACTGCGCTTCCTGATAACGCTGAAACAGTTCTGGATCTTCCAGTACTTCACGGTCTACTTTTAGCCCTGCCACATTGGCGCGTGCTTGAGTCACTTCGGTCAACACCTGTTCTTCATGCGCAGCATAGCCTTTGACCACATTGACCAGATTCGGTACCAGATCGGCACGGCGCTGATACTGGTTTTGCACTTCAGACCATGAAGCAGTCACCGCCTCATCCTTGACTTGTAAGGTGTTATAGCCGCAACCACTCAGGGTCAAGGTACTGGCCAGCATCAAGGCAATAAGAGATTGTTTGAATACACGCATGATATCTTGTCCTCAATTCTTTATTAATATTTATATAATTAATTTGATTTTAAACAGTATTTTCTAAAGTTTTGTTACTTTTTATAATCTTTTTTAATGGTCTCTCTTTCAGTTAGACAATATTCAAAAATAAAAAACCCGCCATAGCGGGTTATTTAAATGGCTTCAGTGAATTTTCAACGGTTAAACCTCTAGATAATCTAGAATCCCTTCAGCTGCCTGACGGCCTTCCCAGATCGCAGTCACTACAAGATCCGAACCGCGCACCATATCACCGCCAGCGAAGATTTTTGGATTTGAGGTCTGGAATTTGTATTGCTGCTGCTCAGCGGCAACGACACGACCTGAACCATCCAGATTGATTTCCACATCGGTGAACCAGTCTGCTGGACTGGTACGGAAACCGAAAGCAAGCAAAACCGCATCGGCTGGCAGAATTTCTTCTGAACCCGGAATGGGTTCTGGGCTACGGCGACCACGACTGTCCGGCTCACCCAGCTGAGTAGTAATAAATTTTACACCGGTTACTTTACCATTTTCACCAACAACTTCGATCGGCTGACGGTTAAACTGGAAGTTCACCCCTTCTTCACGCGCATTTTGCACTTCACGGCGTGAACCTGGCATATTTTCTTCATCACGACGATAAGCACAAGTTACTGTCTCAGCACCTTGACGGATCGAAGTACGGTTACAGTCCATGGCAGTATCACCACCGCCTAAAACAATGACTTTCTTGCCTTCCACGCTGATGTATTCAGCTGGGTCTTTTTCCCAGCCCTGACAACGATTGACATTGGCAATCAGGAAATCCAGTGCATCATACACACCATCCAGATCTTCGCCGGCGAAACCACCTTTCATATAGGTATAGGTGCCCATGCCCATAAATACTGCATCATAATCAGTAAGCAAATGATCAATGCTGATATCGGTGCCAATTTCAGTATTGAGACGGAATTCCACGCCCATGCCCGTGAAAATTTCACGGCGGCGCTTCATTACGTCTTTTTCCATTTTGAATTCTGGAATACCGAAAGTCAGCAAACCACCAATTTCCGGACGTTTATCAAAGACCACAGGTTTTACCCCATTACGTACCAGAATATCCGCACAGCCAAGTCCTGCAGGACCTGCCCCGATAATCGCGACTTTCTTATTGGTCCATTGCACATTGGACATATCTGGACGCCAGCCCAATGCAAAGGCGGTATCATTGATATATTTTTCTGCATTCCCGATCGTCACCGCACCGAAACCGTCGTTCAGGGTACATGCCCCTTCACACAGACGGTCTTGCGGACAAACACGGCCACAGACCTCCGGCAAGGTATTGGTCTGGTGACACAATTCAGCGGCTTGGAACAGACGTCCTTCAGACACCAGTTTTAACCAGTTTGGAATGTAGTTATGTACCGGACATTTCCACTCACAATACGGGTTACCACAGCCTAGGCAGCGATGCGTCTGATTGGCTGCAATTTCCGCTGTGTAAGGCTTATAAATTTCCACAAATTCTGCTTTGCGGACATCAATCTCTTTTTTCTCTGGATCTTGGCGTGCGACATCCAGGAATTGAAAGTCATTATTCAGGCGTTCTGCCATGTCTCTCTCCGTGGGGAGATGTAAGGGGTTCACAGTTGCCTTACATCTGCCTATGTTTCTGCAGTAGTGGAATTATTGTGGATCAGCTTGAGTTGTTTTTAACAGCGTTTGCAAGTTGGCTGCTTTTGGTTTTACCAACCAGAACTTGCGGCTGTAGAAGTCAAACTCATGGCGGATCTTGTACGCCCAAGCACTACCCGTTTCTTTAATATGTTCATCCAGAATACGACCCAGGAAGGCTTTGTGCTCTTCCATCGCTTCGGTTGAAATACGGTTCAGCTCAATCAGCTCGTGGTTATAATAATCAACGAAGTCATTATCCAGATCAAGCACATAAGCAAAACCACCAGTCATACCCGCACCAAAGTTATGTCCGACTTTACCCAGCACTGTCACAATCCCACCGGTCATATATTCACAGCAGTGATCACCTGCACCTTCAATTACGGCAAATGCACCCGAGTTACGTACTGCGAAACGTTCGCCTGCCGTACCGGCAGCAAATAATTTACCGCCAGTCGCACCATACAGACAGGTATTCCCAATAATCGCGGTATTTTGGGTCTGGAATGGCGAACCTTTTGGCGGGAAAATCGAGATGCGACCACCGGCCATGCCTTTACCGACATAGTCATTGGCATCACCTTCCAGGCTGATATGCAGACCACCGGCATTCCAGACACCCAGTGACTGGCCCGCCGTACCATTCAGGTGAACTTTCACCGGATGGGCTTCCATGCTGAGGTTGCCATAGCGTTTCGCAATTTCACCAGACAGACGGGCACCAATCGAACGGTCACAGTTACCGATCGTGAAGCTATATTCACCGCCAGTTCCCGCTTCGATGGCAGGCAGAATCTCATCCACCATTTTTTCAGCCAGAATCCCTTTATCAAATGGTGCATTGCCCTGTACTTCGCAGTACTGTGCTTTACCTTCTGCAGCAGGATGTGATTCCAGTAATTTACTTAAATCAAGATGTGCATGCTTTGCAGTTTCACCTGGCAAGACTTCCAGCAGATCCGTACGGCCAATCAGGTCTTTCAGACTTGATACACCGAGTGCTGCCAGCCATTCACGGGTTTCTTCAGCAATAAAGGTGAAGAAGTTGATCAGCATTTGTGGCTCGCCAATATAATGCTCTTGACGTAAATGATCTTGTTGAGTCGCGACACCGGTTGCACAGTTATTCAGGTGACAGATACGCAGGTATTTACAACCCAATGCGATCATTGGGGTTGAACCAAAGCCAAAGCTTTCTGCACCCAGAATTGCTGCTTTGACAACATCCAGACCGGTTTTTAAACCGCCATCTGTCTGTACGCGAACTTTACCACGCAGGTCATTAACACGAAGGGCCTGATGCGCTTCAGAAAGACCAAGCTCCCACGGTGAACCTGCATGATGAATTGAAGAAAGTGGAGAAGCCGCTGTACCGCCATCATAACCAGAAATAGTAATGAAATCGGCATAGGCTTTCGCTACACCCGCCGCAATCGTACCGACACCCGGTTCAGAAACCAGCTTAACTGACACCATCGCCTGTGGGTTAACCTGTTTTAAATCAAAGATCAACTGTGATAAATCTTCAATTGAATAGATGTCGTGATGCGGAGGTGGCGAAATCAGCGTTACACCCGGTACAGAGTAACGTAAACGGGCAATGAGACCATTTACTTTACCACCCGGCAACTGACCACCTTCACCTGGTTTTGCACCTTGCGCGACTTTAATTTGAAGGACTTCTGCAGACGTTAAGTAAGCAGGGGTCACACCAAAACGGCCCGATGCAATTTGTTTGATTTTCGAGTTACGAATCGTACCGTAACGCGCTGGATCTTCACCGCCCTCACCTGAGTTCGAGCGACCACCAATCGTGTTCATGGCAATCGCAATCGCTTCATGAGCTTCAGGTGACAGTGCACCCAAAGACATGCCGGCAGAGTCAAAGCGAGGCAGGATCTCTTCCACAGATTCCACTTGTTCCACTGGAATCGAATTATCTGTTTTTAGTTTGAACAGGTCACGAATCGTGGCGATCGGACGATTGTTCACCAGTTCCGCATATTCTTTAAAATCTGCGTAGTTCCCAGAACGTACTGCTTTATGCAGTGAGTTGATCACGTCTGGGTTAAAGGCATGGTATTCCTTGCCGAATACAAATTTCAGCAGACCGCCCTGATCAATTGGCTTACGATTTTTCCAGGCAATATCCGCCAACTGTTTCTGGTCATTTTCAAGATCGACAAAAGTGGCACCTTGAATACGGCTTGGTACACCGATGAAGCATTTATCCACCACTTCATTAGATAAGCCCACTGCTTCAAACAGCTGACCACCACGGTAAGAAGCAACCGTAGAAATACCCATTTTCGATAGAACTTTCAGTAGACCTTTTTCAATCCCTTTACGGAAATTGTTTTGTGCATAAATCGGGTCACCCAATAACTCACCTTTCGCGACCAGATCATTGATCACATCATAAGCTAGGTACGGGTAGATGGCTGTCGCACCAAAGCCAAGGAGTACTGCAAACTGATGTGGATCACGGGCAAAACCGGTTTCAATGATCAGATTCGCATCGGTACGCAGACCTGTATTGATCAGGTGATGATGCACTGCACCGGTCACCATGAATGCATTGGCTGGCAAGAAGCCTTCACGGATTTTCTTGTCTGAAAGAACTAGTAAAGTCTTACCATCACGAATCGCTTGGGCAGATTCTTCACAGATACGTGCAATCGCCGCTTCAAGACCTTCTGCTTCTGGATAGTTCAGGTCGATGTCCGCAATTTCATAACCTTTACGACCAATCGTGCGGATCTGATGCATTTTCGAATTAGACAGCACAGGGCTGGAAATGATCAAGCGGTCTGCATGCTCAGGCCCTTGTTCAAAGACGTTTTGCTCACGACCCAAACAGGTTTCCAGTGACATCACAATCGATTCACGTAGCGGATCGATCGGCGGATTGGTCACCTGTGCAAACTGCTGGCGGAAATAATCCGACACATGGCGCACCTGACGAGACAATACTGCCATTGGGGTATCATCACCCATTGAACCTACAGCTTCCTGACCGCTTTCAGAAATCGGGCGCAATAACTGGTCACGCTCTTCAAAGGTCACCATGAACATTTTTTGTGCCGCTTTCAGGCCATCGCCTTTTAAGCCTTGATCACATAAATATTCTTCCAGCTCTGGGCTACCTTGCAAACGCACAGAATTTTCACGTAACCATTCACGGTATGGACGCATACGTTTTAGATGATTATTGACATCTTGCGTATCCAGCACCTTGCCGGTTTGCGTGTCGATGACCAGCATTTGGCCAGGACCGACACGGCCTTTAGAAATTACATCTTCAGGTTGATAACCCCAGACACCAATTTCAGAAGCCAATGTGATATAACCATTTTTGGTGATGACCCAACGCGCAGGACGCAGACCGTTACGATCCAGCATACAGATCGCATGACGCCCATCCTGAATCACCAGACCTGCAGGACCATCCCAGGCTTCCATATGTTTTGAGTTAAATTCATAGAATGCACGCAAGTCTGCATCTAAGGTTTCCACATTCTGCCAGGCAGGCGGAACCAGCATACGGAGTGCACGGAACAGATCCATGCCACCACCGACCAGAATCTCCAGCATATTGTCCAGGCTCGAAGAATCCGAACCGGTACGGTTCACAATTGGGTTCAGTTCAGTTAAACCCGGCAATAACGGATTTTCAAATTTTGGCACACGCGCCATGGCCCAGTTACGGTTCGCAGTAATGGTATTAATTTCACCATTGTGCGCCAGGTAACGGAACGGTTGTGCCAACGGCCAGCGAGGCAAGGTATTGGTCGAGAAGCGCTGATGGAACACCACAATATGCGATTCCAGACGTGGATCAGCCAGATCTGTATAAAAATCTGCAATCGCTTCCGGCATCATCAAGCCTTTGTAGCTGATCACCGTTGAACATAAGGTCGTGACATAGAAAGACGGATCATTGCTTAACAGCTGCTCTGCACGACGGCGTGCCAGGAATAACTTACGGTTAAATTCAACCTCAGTCACCCCCATTGGACAGTTAACAATAATCTGTTCAAATGCCGGCATTGATTGCAGGGCAATTTCACCCAATGCATCTACATTGGTCGGAATCACACGCCAAGCCAGAACAATCAAACCTTCAGCTTCAATCTCTTTGTTTAAAACCTGTTTGGCGTGTGCCGCAAGCGCAGGATCAAGACTCAGGAATACCGAACCTACAGCAAAGACTTCACTTAAGGTGGTATCACTTAAGCGTTTCGCTTCTTCACGGAAGAATTTTTTCGGCATTGCCAAGAGCAGACCACAGCCATCCCCGGTTTTGCCATCCGCGGCAATACCACCACGATGGGTCATGCAACTCAAACTATGAATCGCGGTCTTGACGAGATCATGGCTAGCATCACCCTGCATATGGGCGATCAAACCGAAACCACAGTTATCTTTAAACTCATCCGGTTGGTATAAACCTTGAGCGGGAGCTACATTGTTAGGCGATGGCATGTGC
Organism: Acinetobacter lwoffii; assembly: GCF_024129595.1. Classification (GTDB taxonomy): domain Bacteria; phylum Pseudomonadota; class Gammaproteobacteria; order Pseudomonadales; family Moraxellaceae; genus Acinetobacter; species Acinetobacter lwoffii_O. The sequence continues at coordinate 85,216 of NZ_JAMXXS010000003.1, forward strand.
ATAGCGTACCCTTCTTTCACGAAGCCTCAACAGGCTGTTAAACAATCTAAATTTTTCTCTGCGCTGGCGTCTAATGGACTTGAGAAGACCGTCTTGGTAGAGCAAAAGCATTTTTCTTTATTTCTTCAGACTAGTCCTTTTTTAGACTAAATGCATAACAAATAAAGTTTATTTTGCTCATGAATAACATAAAAATCTGGAATAAATATGACATTCATACGGTGTCATCGAATCATTTTTCGCGCTAAAACAGGGAGATTAATTCAATTCATGCACCAATAAAGCAAATTCCATGCCAACAAACAGCGCATAAATTAAAACAATACAGATGACAAAGATTTAGCGCAGAACAGCACTCTAAGGGTTAATTTTAATGTGCATTTTTTGCACCAAAATCGCTCATTTTTAATTCTGTAATTTTTTGGATGCGCTATTTTAGACCGAACTAATTAAATGGATCACTAATCTCGTTATTTTGAGGACGTGGATTACTGCCCTGAGCAGGTCGATTATTGTTATTTTGCGGTTGAGGCGTGCCTTCTACAGCACTTTCAGATTTCTGTACATCGACCACATTTCCCGATGAATCACGACGCACAATGGTGGTACTGGTAGTCGCCGCATCAGAGCTGCGCGGCTTGGCCTCAGTCTGGGTTTGCTGCTGTCTAAGTCGCACTGATTCATCTACTTTCGGCAAAGGCACATTCTTCAAACGAATTTCATAAAGCTTTTGATTACTGGCCAATTCCTCTGAACCCAGATTATTGACCAGACTGACATATTGCTGCATTGGCACAACTTCAGGCTTGACTGAGGCCGGTAAATTTAACTTCAGTGTAGATAAAGCCTGATTGGCTTGCGCCGCCGTCTTATATTGACCATACAACAATACATATTGTTCTGGCTGATTTTCACCCGATATTCTTAAGTAAACAAAAGGCTTACGATCGGACTGTTTTTTAAGAAAACTTTTTAAAATGGCTTCATTGGTCACACGAAATAATTCAATTGCATGCTGGTTTTTCGCTTCATTGACAAATTTGGTACCGCGAAATTCCGGCTCATGACTGGCATTCACGACGGTACGCGTATTTAGATCCAGTGGTTTCACTTCCTGAAAAAGCGCACCAAGATGGGTCATTGTGGCTACTTTTTCCGGCTGAATCTGCAACTGAACTTCAGTTTCAGGCTTTTTTTCAATTTCGATGACGTCATCTGAATCAGTCACTGCCCAAAAGACTAAGGCAGCAAATAGGCAGCATACACCACAGACCAGCCAGAAATAATGCTGAATCTTTTGCCAAGGAGTATGTAATGCTGCCATAAAACTAAACCTATGCCTGATTGGCTAAAATTGCCTGTTTCATTAACTGGAGATCAAAGTCTCGTGTAATCACTGCTTTGCCTAATTGCTTTAATAACACCAGACGCAATTGTCCATTCAAGACTTTTTTGTCATGGGCCATATAGGCCAGAAAATCATCCAGAGGGATTTTAGGACAAACGATAGGTAATTGGGCACGAGAAATGATTTTTTTTGTACGTTCTAAATCTTCTTGAGAAATCCACCCCATACGCTGTGACAGATCCGCAGCCATCACCATACCGGTGGCAACAGCCTCACCATGTAGCCAGACACCATACCCCATGTAGGATTCAATCGCATGCCCAAAGGTATGACCTAAATTGAGTAAAGCACGTTCCCCTTGCTCCTTCTCATCATTGGCTACAATCCGTGCTTTATGTGCACATGAACGGTAAACGGCTTCGGCAAGCAACTGCTCATCACGAGCAACCAGACCTTCCATATTCGCTTCCAGCCAGACCATAAATGATTCATCACCAAGTAAAGCATATTTAATCACTTCAGCCAGTCCTGCTGAAAGCTCGCGGTCCGGTAAAGTAGCAAGCTGCGACATATCTGCCAGCACCACCTGCGGCTGCTGGAAAGCGCCAATCATGTTTTTACCCAGCGGATGATTGATCCCGGTTTTTCCACCCACACTAGAATCGACCTGCGACAGCAAGGTGGTCGGTACCTGAATAAAATACACTCCGCGCTGGAAGCAGGCCGAGGCAAATCCAGCCATATCCCCAATGACGCCACCACCTAATGCCAGTACAGTACAATCGCGGTTAAACCCGGCTTCAAGCAGCGCATCAAAAATCAGGTTCAGATGCTGGCTATCCTTATATTTTTCACCATCAGGCAAAATGCAGGTCGCAACACGTTTGTCCAGAGCTTCAATTGCAGTTTGATAACACTGCAAATAAAGTGGTGCAACTGTGGTATTACTCACAATCATCACTTGCTTGCCCTGAATATAGGGAGCCAATAAGGCCTGTGGATCCAGATCGCTTCCAATAAAAATAGGATAACGACGTTCTCCGAGTTCTACATATAAGGTTTGCATGCTTGATTAACCACTTGATTCAATGAATTAATTTTTAGAAACAATGAGATTGAGAATCCGCTGCGCCAGATCTCGTGCAGCACCCTGATTGGTCTCAATAATATGATGTGCCACTTCCCGATACAAGGGATCACGAACTGCCAGTAAATCACGCAACTTTTGTTCCGGATTTTCGACTTGAAGGAGGGGACGGTTTTTATCGCGATAGGTACGTTGTAGTTGAATTTCAACCGGCGTATAGAGATAGACAACAATTCCGCGCTGTTTCAGATAATCCCGATTTAAGGTCTGAGTAATGGCACCACCGCCGGTAGCTAAGACCAGATGGGGACGTGAGGTAAGGTCATTAATGACAGCAGTTTCACGGTCACGGAAACCCTGCTCCCCTTCTTTTTCAAAAATCCAGGGAATGGTCGCGCCTGTTTTACGTTCAATTTCATGATCACTGTCTAGAAATTCACGCCCTAACAATTCTGCGAGATGTCGTCCTACTGTTGTTTTACCGGCCCCCATCGGCCCTACCAAATAAATATTTGGCAGGGTTTCAAACTCTTTGCTTGGCAAGGAGTCACCTATTCGTTTTGTTAAATTCAAAATATATTAATGATTTCTTGAAACACTGTCATTAACAATTCGAGGTGTAACGAAAATCAGTAGCTCACGTTTATTATCCGACTTTAAATCTTTACGGAATAAACGTCCTACATAAGGAATATCCCCCAGGAAAGGTACCTTGGTTTGTGCATTACGGGTTTCTTGCTCAAAAATACCACCTAGAACCACTGTTTCACCATTATCTACCAAAACATTGGTAGTGATCTGGTTTTTGTTAATAGTGAGCTGTCCGGTCGGTGTCGGGTTACCCGGTGAGTCACTGGTAATATTGAGTTCCATCTGTACTTTGCCATCTGGCGTAATGCTTGGTGTGACATCCAGACTTAGCGTAGCATCAATAAATTCCGTAGTAGATACTGCATTCGCACCCCCGCCTTCAGCAGATTGATACGGAATTTGTGAACCCGAAGCCACAGTCGCTTTTTGCTTGTCTGCAGTTAGTACTTTAGGTGTAGAAATCACTTCACCATAGCCATCTGCCTGAAGTGCAGAAAGCTCCAGATCCAGCATAAAATCAGAAAGGCTGATCAAACCAAAGGCAATACGGCTGGCACCTGGACTGGTTACACCTAAATCCACATTCAGGTTTTGTGGTCGCTGGATATCATAGGTATATCCACCTAAATCACTTTCTTGAGGATCTCTGAGATCCCATAACGTCGTGTCACTACCACCGACCAGAAGGCTATCATTATTTGTAATCCCTTGAGACAGAATTCCCCATTTCACTCCCATCTCTTTAGTAAAATCAGTCGTTGCACGAACAATACGCGCTTCGACCATTACCTGCTTTACCTGCACATCCAGCAGATCTACCATATTACGAATTTTATCAATAAAGAGCTGGGTATCATTCACAATAATGGTATTGGTCCGTGCATCAACAGACACAGAACCACGTGAACTTAATAAGCTTTCTCCACCCTCATTATTATTCGTGCTACTCGAACCGCCTGAGCCAGATGCCCCTTTATTCTGCGTAATTAGTTTCTCAATATCAGCGGCTTTGGCATAACTCAACTGCATATATTCAGTTTGGATAGGGGCAAGTGCAACACTTTGCTTAATCGCCTTAGCTTCTTCTTCTTCAGCCTTAATCAGTTCTGCAACCGGTGCAATCCAGATCACATTACCATTACGACGTTTATCCAGATTTTTGGTTTTCAGCACAATATCTAAGGCCTGATCCCAAGGCACTTCTTTTAAGCGCAAAGTAATATTGCCTTGTACACTGTCTGCAGCCACCATATTGATATCAGTGAAATCAGCTAAAAGCTGGAGTACACGACGTACTTCAATATCCTGAAAATCCAAAGAAATTTTCTTGCCAGTATAAGCCACAGTTTTAGGACGTAATGGGCTCTTAGCTTCCGGACGTTTTAAGCTGATGGTCAGCTTATTATCAGTCTGGTAAGCCATATATTCATAACTTTCCGCAGACTGAATCGTAATGACTCCTGAACCATTTTGATTCACGGCATCGACACTGGATACCGGAGTCGCGAAATCAGTCACATTAAGACGGCGGGTCAAATGAGCCGGAATCTTGGAACCTAAAGTGCGCACAATAACTTTGGTACCCTGCTGCTGTACATCAACAGGAGTATTATTTCCTAACAGATCAATAACGACCTGGCCTTCACCTTGAGCACCGCGCTGGAAACCAATGTTGCTAATACCTTGAGCTGACTGTTGCTGCACAGGTTGAGCTATGGCTACAGGAGTTGCCGAATTAATTTTAAGAATAAAGGTATTACCTTCTACACGAGTCGTAAAGGCTCCGGCTTCGGTCAGATTTACCGTCAGACGTGCCCGCTGCGCATCCGAAGTGACATCGACCGAACTGGCTTCACGTGTTGCCACCGGAATACTGCTTTGTTTTAAATTCTGTTGTGCCTTATCAAAGTCCAGAATCAAACGTGATGGTGATTCTAATTGATAGGCTTGTGGTTGTGGCGGCAAACCATTGAACATCACCCGAATCTCAGTTCCTTGTCCGGGAAGCTGCATGGGTACTACATTGGTCATTGAAACCTGCGCACTGGCCGCTTGCATCACCGCAATCACAACAGCACCCATGGAAAATTGACGAAACACACGATTCATTGTATTAACATCCCCAAAAATAAATTCTTTAATACTCTTATTCATTGTTATTCCTTTAAAACTTATGGCGCTGGTCCGATAAGAACCAGACTTCGCGGACGTTCCACATATCCCTCACGGCCATCTGGAATAATCTCAATCAAATCGATCTGTGTTGGTGTAATTCCAACCACACGACCATGATTAAGTCCCATATAGCTACCACGTTGGATCCGCTCAACCTCACCATCAGGCGTCTGGATTAAAGCCAGAATCTGTCCTGCCTGATTGCGCATACTGCCTTTCATGGTCAATGTTTCCAGCGGATAACTTTCTAGCGGTTGCAATTGACGTGATAGGTTTGGATAAACCCGTTTCCCCGCCATAATTTTCAGCTCAGCAGCCAGAGAACTTGGTAAAAAAGGACTTTTGATCTGATGTGCCGCATAGTTGAAGGTTTCAACTGGCATAAAATCAGGCGCAGGTTCAATCGGCAAAGGTGGCTGATTACGAATATTGGCCATTTCCTGATTGACTGCATCAATGCGTGAATCACATCCCAATAATAAAAACCCAAGCATTAAAGCCGAAGTAATTTTAATGTTCTTCATTACTGCGCCCCCTGAGTCGTGCTGTCAGCTGCTGGCATTGCAGCACCTTCCGCATTACCGACATAACGATAAGTTTTGGCTTTCACCACATAATCAATGACCGGAATTTCAGATTTTTTCTCTTTATTTTCAGTACCGGTAATGGTGAAATCATGCAGCGTGACAATACGCGATAAGCCGGCAATACTGCTAACAAAAGAGCCAAAAGCGTGATAATCCCCAGTGGCTTCAATCGCAATCGGCTGTTCAATAAAGAATTCTTGCTTAATTTCAGGTTCCAGACGGATATTTTTAAACTTTAGGCCTGAATTCACACCGCTCAGGTTAATATCTTCAACCAGACCGGGAATTTCAGTTTCTTTTGGCAATTGTTCTAACTGCTGGTTAAAACGGGCTTCCATTTCCTGAAGCTGGATTTGATATTGTTGTAAGTTGCGTAATTTGGATTCTTTTTCACGGAATTCATTCAGCAGGTTTTGTTCTTGGGCACTGGCTTGTGAAATCGATTCAATTGTACTTCTAATCATGACAAAGTAAATCACTGCAAAGGCCAGTGCAACAATAAAAATCCAGCAGGTAATTTTGACCGACAAAGGCCAGCTACCATAGTTATTTGGATCTAATGTATTGAATTGCTGAAAAAACTTTTCAACAGTCATTTTATTTTTGGGTACAGCGACGACATCCTGGCTGAACTCATCGAATTCTTCATTACTCATGATGATGCCCCCGTAGTTGTAGTGACTGCTTGTTGTTCTTCATTCAGTACTGGCTGAGCGATCTGATCCAGATCTACCGTCACGGTAAAACTACCATAGGACTCTTCCACACGTGGAATAATCGAGCTCGGCGCCTTTTCTTTGACTTCTTCAGCCACCAGGAAAGCATTCATAAAGGCATTCCGGTACCAAGATGACGCTTCCAGATTACGGAGCAGTTCTGCTACCGTATTTGGACTTTCAGCCCGACCTTCAATGGTAAATTTATCGCCGGTACGCTGGAATTTGGTGATGTACATATTGCTTGGGGTGACCCGCACAATTTCATCAATCAGATGTACTGCAATCGGACGCTGGGTTTGTAGGCCCTGAATCAACTTCATCCGTTCGACAATCGCATTACGCTGTTCTTGCAAACCTTCAAGCGCCTTTAACTGCACATCCAGATTCTGGTTGGTACTTTGAATCAGCTGATTGGCCTGCTCCTGATCCTGAAGCTTGTGATCATAATAAAACCAGGTTGAACCCGCTGCCGCTAATCCCAAGAAAAGTGCCCCTATGCAGATTGCCACGAATTCATTATTTCTTTTAATTCTTAGCTCATCACGCCAAGGAAGTAAGTTAATTCTTGCCATTAATCAAAACTCCTTAATGCCAAACCGCATGCAACCATGAGTGATGACGCGTCATTTTCAATTTTTTTAATATCAATTTGAGGAGAAAAGCCCATTTGTAAAAATGGATTCGCGATCGTGACACGGTAACCGAGTTTTTGTTGTAATAATTTTGCCAGACCTGGAATATTGGCATTCCCGCCGGCCAGTAAAATATGGTCAATCTCGTTAAACTGGGAAGATGAAAAGAAGAATTGTAATGAACGGGCGGCCTGTTGGACCACAGCATCCAGAAATGGTTCTAATACTTCAATATCATAATCATCTGGCAAGGCACGGGTTTTTTTAGCACGCCCCGCCTCTTCATAGGACAATCCATAACGATTCTGAATTTCCTGAGTCAATTGCTTGCCACCAAACACCTGCTCACGGGTATAAATAATCTTGTTATTCTGCATAACCGACAAAGTCGTCATACTATGACCGATGTCTAAAATACCAACCGTATTCACACCCATTGGCAACGTGTCAGAAAATACTTTAAAGGCATTTTCCAGCGCAAAGCTTTCTACATCTGCAATCTTAGGCGTTAGACCACTAATCTCTAACACTTCAGAACGTGCTTCGACATTTTCGATTCGTGTTGCCACCAATAAAACATTGACCCGGTTCGGATTGGCAAGACGGTCCGGCAGGACTTCAAAGTCTAGACTCGCTTCATCGAGTGGAAAAGGAATGTATTGTTCCGCATCTTCACGAATCTGAACTTCACGTTCATCATCTGACATGTCTGCATCCATCTCAATGATTTTGGTGATGACCATTGAAGTTGGAATCGCAAAAGCGGCCTGATTCGACTGGGTATTACCCAAATTAATTGCACGCCCAAGGGCATCAGCGACTGCTTCTGGGTTTAAGATGTTTTTTTCAACAACACTGTTTTCCGATAATGGGATCAAAGCATAACTCTCTACCCAGTAACGGCCACTTTTTACAGAAAGTTCTAAAACCTTAACAGAAGTCGAACTAATATCGACTCCTATTAACCCCTTATTTGGTTTACGATATAACCTGCGCACAATACACTTCCTATTATTTTTTTGTCCCCAATTCAATCTAACTTACCAATTGGTCCAGTCTATAATTTTATATAGATACAATAACTCATCTAACAATATGGATATCGACAGGATATACTGACCGGTAATTAGTTCGCCATTAGCTCTTATTAAAACTTACTTGTTATGAAAAAGCTATCTTGTTCAGGCCTTGTTCATCCATTTTTTTTGATCATTATCATTATAATGATCTCAATTCCGATGGGTTTCTATGGCATGTATCTCTATATTGCCCCATCTTTGCCTGAAATGTCTACGCTTAAAAAGGCCCCTTTATTAAAGCCTTTACAAGTTTTTAGTTCAGATAATGAATTAATTGCCGAATATGGAGGCAAGCTTTCTGTTCCCGTGAAATATGAACAAATTCCGCCCGAGTTTATTCATGCTTTCCTTGCCGCTGAAGATTCCAGCTTTTTTGAGCATAGCGGGATCAGCTTTAAAAGTTTGGGACGCGCACTCAGTGAGACGGTAACCGGCTCGGATGTACAGACCGGTGGTTCAACCATTACCATGCAAGTGGCAAAAAACTATTACCTTAGTCCTGAACGGACGCTGAAGCGTAAACTGACTGAAATTTTTCTGGCCCGTAAAATTGAGCAAAGCTTAAGTAAAGAAGACATTCTGACCCTGTATGTCAATAAAATTTTTCTGGGGAAAAATGCTTACGGCATCGCAGCAGCAGCTAAAATTTACTATAACAAGAGTTTAGAAGAGCTTTCAATTGCACAAATGGCCATGATCTCTGGCCTGCCTAAAGCACCTTCTCGATACAATCCGGTCGCCAATCCCAAACGTGCCTTGGAACGTCGTAACTGGATTTTGGGTCGTATGCTACAACTAGGCTATTTGAACCAGAGCCAGTATCAGCAAGCCATTGCTGAACCGGTAAATTTAGATATGCCTGACCGGAGTACCCGTAATAAATTCCCGTATGTCGGCGAAATGGTACGTTCTGAACTGGTACAAAACTTTGGTGAACAGGCGGTAGATTCTGGTTATAAAGTCTATACTACCATTCATAGTGAACGTCAGGCCTATGCGGAGCAAGCGGTACAAGAAGGTTTAGAGGCTTATGATCGTCGACATGGCTGGCGTGGTGCTGAAGCACATGATCAACCCCTCGACAAGTTCCGTGCCTATGCCAACACCTATCCTGCGCAAGTAACTCAGGTGGGTAATTCCAGTTTTGAAGCACTCATGCAGGACGGAAGCAGCGTGACTGTTCCCTGGTCAGGTATGTCCTGGGCGCGTCGCTTTCGTAACGTCAACAGTGTAGGTGGCGCACCGAGCAAAGCGTCCGAAATTGTCAAAGTCAAAGACATTGTTCGTTTAAGACCCAATGAAAATAAAACCTCTTGGTCATTGGTGCAGATCCCCAATGTGCAAGGACAATTGATTGCCATCAACCCAAATAATGGTGCGATTGAGGCTATTGTCGGGGGATATAATTTTTATCATTCGAAATTTAACCGTGCAACCCAAGGCTGGCGTCAGCCGGGCTCAACCATTAAACCTTTTGTTTATGCCCTGGCTTTAGAACGTGGCATGACACCGCATACCATGGTCAATGATGCACCCATTACCATTGGCAAATGGACCCCACGTAATTCGGATGGCCGTTATCTGGGCATGATCCCGCTACGTCGTGCACTTTATCTGTCACGTAATACAGTTTCAGTGCGCTTATTACAGGCCGTCGGGATTGAACGTACACGTCAGTTATTCATGGATTTTGGTTTACAGGACAGTCAGATTCCACGTAACTATACCATTGCATTAGGCACCCCACAGGTCCTCCCGATCCAGATGGCGACTGGCTATGCCACCTTTGCCAATGGCGGTTACCGAATTCAGCCGCATTTTATTACCCGCATTGAAGATGCCTACGGCAATACCATCTTTGAAGCCAAGCCTGAATATGCCTGCATTTCATGTATTAATGAAAAAGAAGAAACAGTTCAAGCCACTGACCCTATTACCGCAGATGACGAAGCAATTGCAATCAACAATACAACTTTAGAGCAAAAACAGGCTGCACCTAAAGTCTCTGCCGAAGACAGTAATTATCGTCAGGCACAGCGTATTTTAAAATCTAGCTCTGCCTATGACATGGCCAACATTTTGCGTGATGTAATTCAGCATGGTACTGGCCGTGCTGCATTAAGAATTGGTCGTAGCGATATCGGCGGGAAGACCGGTACCACCAATGATGCCAAAGATGCCTGGTTTGCTGGCTTTAATGGTAAGTTAGTCACCGTGACTTGGGTAGGCTTTGACCAGCCGACCACCTTAGGTCGCCGTGAATATGGTGGTGTGGCAGCTCTACCGATCTGGACCGATTTTATGGGCAAGGCATTAAAAGGCCAGCCAGAAGCATGGGTACGTTTAGACCGCAATGCCAAGGCGCCGGTAAATCGCAACAAGGGGGTTCAGGCTGATGAGCAGCAGAACGATCCGTCTTCTCCACCTCTGGCGACAGCGCTTTACCGTCCTGCACCTGTGGTCGTCCCGAAACGCACAGAAACTGACTTTGAAGATTTGCCAGATCAACCGATTCGTTTACCAGATGATGAAAGTTCTGCACCACAAGAACAGCCTCTTCAGCCGAACCGGGTAGATTCTCTGGAAAATCTGATTGAAGAAGTCCAGTAATCTGACTGATATAAAAAAGCCCTCAGTTGAGGGCTTTTTTATATGCATTTTTTATTTTTTCTGAAACAGGTAAATCTGATATTGCGCCAGTAATTCAAACTGATCCTGCTGTTCAAGTGCTAAACGACGTTCAGGTTTGGCCTTATAAGCATATGGCGTCATCGCAATCAGGTTTTTTAAATCAGCCTGTGGCAAAACCATTGGCGCATCAATCACCTGCTCACTAACCAGATTAAATTCATCTTGCAACTGCTCAACAAACTTCTGCGGCTCGTGTGGTTTCACTTCTTCAAACAGCGCTTCACGCATGGCATATAAATGTTGTGGTGCTGGTGTCACCACCATCAAATAAGACTTCGGCTTCAAGACCCGCAGGATTTCCTGTTTGGGAATCGGACTGAATAAACTGGTACACAGATCAATCGATTCATCCAGTACAGGCAAGGTTGCCCCGGTTCCCACCACCCAAGTAATGTCTTTATTCAGTCTGGCAGCCACCTGAACTGCATTCTTGGCAATATCAACTCCCACACATTGCAGCACTTCAGCCTGCATGGCATTGGTGTAATAGCCTTCTCCACAGCCAATATCTAAAAGGTTCTCAATCCGCAACTCGCGAATCTTTTCCACGACAGCCTGTTGCAAAGGCGCATAATGACCTGCACTAAGAAATGCGCGACGTGCCTGCACAGACTCAGGCGTATCTCCCGGGTTTTTGCTGTGCTTATGCTGAACCACATGCAGGTTCACATAGCCTTGTTTGGCGACATCGTAACTATGATGATTCTCACATCGCCATGTTCTTTCATTTAAGCTCAACTGCTGGCGACAGACTGGGCACATGAGTAAATTCATCATTTTCTCCAAAACAAAAAAGCCGGCATGCGCCGACTTTTTCTCATGCATTTTCTAACGCAATTTTAAGGTCATTAGACCCAAAACTACCAGCATAATCGTAATAATCCAGAAACGGATCACCACCTGGGTTTCACGCCAGCCTTTCTTTTCATAATGATGATGTAGGGGTGCCATCAGGAATACACGTTTATTGCGCATTCTTAATGAACCAATCTGCAGGAAGACTGAAACCGCTTCCACCACAAAGACACCGGCCATAATCGCAAATACGATTTCCTGACGAACCATGACGGCAATCGTACCCAGCATCGCACCAAGAGATAAAGCACCGACATCACCCATAAATACTTGAGCCGGATGGGCGTTATACCAAAGGAAAGCCAGACCCGCCCCGATCATGGCAGCACAGACCACCACCAGTTCAGACGAATATTTTACATAAGGAATATGTAGATAGTTGGCAAATCGCACGTCACCGGCCAGATAGGCAAATACACCCAGACCTGTAGCAACCAGCACGATTGGCATAATCGCCAGACCATCCAGACCATCGGTCAGGTTCACGGCATTGGATGCACCGTTAATCACGAAATAGGTAAAGATAATAAAACCAATACCCAACGGAATCATCGACAATGGAATGCTTAGGTCTTTAAAGAATGGAATCAATAGATCCAGCATATTCGCGGTATGCACTGGATTGGTCTGTTGCTGCGCAATCACATACAAGGCAATACCAGCACCTAATGAACCCACTGAAGTCCAGAAGAATTTTTTCTTCGCAGGCAAACCCGCATTGTCTTTATAACGGATTTTAATCCAGTCATCGGCCCAGCCAACGGCACCGAAAATCACCATCACACCCAGCACAATCCAGACATAAGGATTGGAAAGATCCGCCCAAAGTAGAGTCGAAATCCCGATTGAAAGCAGGATCAGTACCCCGCCCATGGTCGGCGTTCCCATTTTCTTGGCATGGTTTTCAGGGGCATACGAGCTGACTGCCTGACCATATTTCAGCGCCTGAAGCTTGCGAATCATTATAGGACCGAGCACCAGACCAATGGTCAGTGCCGTCAAGACACTGAGCAAAGCACGTAAAGTTAAATAACGAACCACCTGAAACGTGCTGTCAAAGCCCGCCAAATGTTCAAAGAGCCATAACAGCATTTAGAGTTTCTCCATCAATGCAGCCATCAATGTTTCCATATGGGTAAAACGCGACCCTTTAAACAGGAATGACATCGGCTGAGGTTGATGTGTTTCAATCAAACGAATTAAAAACGGTAATGCCTGCTCCTGATTCAGGAAAGCCTGCATTTTTTTACCATATTGTGTACTACGGGCACCTTCTTGTGCGGCCGGCGCAAATTCACCCACAGCCACCACAAAATTAATGCCTTTGACCGAGACCAGATCGCGACCGAGCTTGTAATGCTCGATTGCGGCAGATGAACCGAGTTCACCAATATCGCCGGTGACCATGACCCGGATACCCTGCTGCTGCGCCAGAACTTCTGCTGCTGCACGCATCGAACCCGGATTGGCATTGTAGGTATCATCAATAAATAAATAGTCTTTGTGCGGAATAAAGTTCAGACGACCTTTCGCACCCACGGCCTGTTCCAGACCGGCTACGATATCATCAAGATTAATACCGATCGCCAGGGCGAAAGCTGCTGCTGCGGTCGCATTTTCGACATTATGCTCACCGGCAAACGGCAACTGAACTGTTTTCGAGCCTTGCGCTGTATTCAGGGTAAAGGTTGAAGATTGAGCATCAAGGACTACATTGCTGGCATAGACTTCACCACCAGCACCAAAACTCAAGTTTTTTTCAGTTTTTACTGCGGCACGAATGGTTTCAGCAAAATCATCTGCAGCAGGAATAATCGAAGTCTCAGAGATATGCGCATAAATTTCGGATTTTGCACGGCAAATTCCGTCACGACCACCAAATTCACCTAAATGCGCAGTCCCAATATTAATGATTCCGGCTACATGCGGCTGCACCATTTTTGAAGTGTAATCAATTTCACCCTGATGACTTGCACCGAGTTCCATTACTGCATATTGATGTTCAGGACGCAGCTCAAGCAACATCACTGGCACACCAAGGTCATTATTCAAATTACCACGTGTCACCAAGGTCGGTGCCAGACGCGACAAGATGCTCCCCAACATTTCCTTAGTCGTGGTCTTGCCACTACTGCCGGTCAAGGCAATCACTTTGAGCTGAGGATTCTGCTGACGGCGATAAGCACCCAACAATCCCAATGCCAGACGGGTATCTTCTACCACTAGCTGGCAAATATCAGCATCCACCGGACGGCTGACAATGGCAATTTCACAACCTTGAGCCGCCACTTGCGCAATAAAGTCATGCGCGTCAAAACGCTCGCCTTTCAGCGCCAGAAAAGCATCACCTGCTTCTGCATCACGTGAATCAGTCAAAATCCGCTTGATCTGACCTGCAGGCTTTTTATCATTCAGCCAGTAGCTTTGGGTAGCCTGCTGTAATTGTTCTATGCTCCACGGCTCCAGCGCCGCAGTACTTGTTGTTGAGGTATGCATATCTGAATCCTAATGCGCTGAATAGGCTGAATCTGTGTTGCAATGCTGGGCATCAATCGCAGCTTGCACTTCGACCACGTCATCAAACCAGTGACGTACACCATCAATTTCCTGATAATTTTCGTGCCCTTTTCCTGCAATCACCACAATATCACCCGCCTGTGCGTGTTTAACCGCAAACTTGATCGCTTCACGACGGTCATGAATTTCATGATAGGTTTTGCCGGAAAAATCGATGCCATTTTTCATATCAGCAAAAATTTGTGCCGGATCTTCGGTCCGTGGATTATCAGAAGTGAGTACGGCGATATCTGAACCATCTAAAGCAGCCTGAGTCATCAGTGGACGTTTACCACGGTCACGATCACCGCCACAGCCGAAAACAGTCCAGAGATTTTGTGAAACATGACGTTTCAAGGTCACCAAAACCTGGGTCAAAGCATCCGGGGTATGCGCATAATCCACCACAAACAGGCGCTCACCATCACGTAGCACCTGCATGCGACCTGGCGCACCTTTAAGCTGTGGTACAGTTGCAATCAAATTGTTCAGGTCAAAACCAGCCTGCTCCGCCATGATCAGACTGGCGACCAGATTTTCAATATTGAAATGACCCAGTAATGGACTGTTAACCACATATTCAGCAGAAGCAGTTTCTAGTTTAAAGTTCGCACCTGAAATGCTGTACTGAATATCCTGAACCTGATAATCCGCTTTTTGCTTGGTGGAATAAGTCAAAATTTTAGGCTGTGCCGGATTAGTTTGTGCAGCATCCAGCATGATCTGTGCATGTTCATCATCGATATTGATGACAGCCACTTTTAACGATTCAAAACGGAATAAACCTGACTTTGCTTCTGCATAAGCTTGTAACGTACCGTGATAATCCAGATGATCACGGCTCAAATTGCTGTAACCCGCAATCTCGATATCACAACCATTCAAGCGGCCTTGTTCCAGACCATGCGAACTGGCTTCAATCGAGGCAAATTCTGCACCGGCCTGTGCATAGCCATGCAAGGCATTTTGCAGTTGCAAGGCATCCAGGGTGGTATGCGACGATGCTTCCAGATTTGGCAAAATCCCATTACCTGTGGTACCCATCACTGCACAAGCTTTGCCTTGCAGCATGATGAATTCAGCCACCAAGCGAGAAATCGTGGTTTTACCATTGGTGCCGGTGACTGCAAGAATACGCGCAGCCGCAACGGGTTGGATTGCTTGCAAATACTGCTTTTGCCATTGCCCCATGAGATGACGTACATCTGCCACCATCAGATTTGGAGATACATCCAGTTCAGTTTCTGAAATCATGGCCAATGCGCCCTGCTCTAAGGCTTTCTGGGCAAATTGAGCAGTTTTTTCCGGTTGTGACAGACTGGTCAAGGCAATAAAAATCTGTCCGGGTTTAACTTTACGACTATCCAGCTCGAAGCCCTGAAAGGATTGCTTCATCCAGTCAGCGACATCGTGAGGGGTGTAGAGATCTTGAAATGTAATAGACATTGATCACCTATTTACTGGACTTTGGGAGGTTCTAAAGGTTTGTCCAGAGGGACATTCAGCAGACGCAAGGATTCCTGCATCACGCGGGCAAAGACTGGTGCAGATACCGTACCGCCATAGTAGGTGCCTTGTGGATTTTCTACCACCACCACCATGGCAATCCGTGGGTCACTGACTGGTGCCACGCCGGCAAATAATGCCCGATATTCACTGGTCGAATAACCTTTACGGTCGGCACGCAACTTATGTGCAGTACCGGTTTTACCTGCCACGCGGTAACCTGGGATGGTGGCGCGAGTTGCCGTACCACCTGGTAAGGTGGCGGTTTCCATCATCAGCAGGACCTGATCGGCAATATTGGCATCGATCATCTGCTCACCTTGGGGCTGCTCTTCCAGTTTGTACAGGCTCAGCGGCATTTTTACGCCTTTATTGGCCAGCATGGCATAGGCATCAGCCAGCTGAAGTACCGTCGCATTCAGACCATAGCCATAGGACATGGTTGCCACTTCTGACACATTCCATTTGCTTGGCGGCAGAATCAGACCGGCACTTTCACCCGGGAATTTCACCGCTGAACGCTGACCAAAACCGAGGCGTTTATAGAAGGTTGGTAAGGTTTCATAAGGCAATGACAAGGCCAGTTTCGCCACACCAACGTTAGAGGATTTCTGCAGAATACCCCCGAGTGTCAACTGACCATAGTTATGCGTATCACGAATGGTATGATTACCGACCCGCATACTGCCCGGCGTGGTATTCACCACTGAATTCGCCGTATATTTGCCACTTTCCAAGGCCATCGCTACAGTCAGCGGCTTCATGGTCGAACCCGGCTCGAACGAATCGACTGCACCGCGGTTACGCATGGCATCCTTGTTGAGCAGGCTGTTTTTATCATTCGGGTTATAGGATGGCCATGAGGACAGCGCCAGAATTTCACCGGTTTTGACATCTACCGCAATCGCAGTGGCTGAACGGGCATTATTGGCAACACCGGCAGCCGTCAGCTCACGGTACATAATATATTGCAGACGCGAATCGATACTCAGGGTAATATTTTCGCCCGGTTCAACTTCTTTAATCACTTCCGGTTCTTTGACCCGATTGCCTTTTTTATCGCGAATGATCTGCTGCTCGCCATCCTTGCCGGAAAGACGGCTATTCAGCTGCATTTCCAGACCTTCAATGCCGCTGCCTTCGCTATTGGTCAGGCCAATAATCTGAGAGTTCGGCTGTGGCTGCGGATAATAACGTTTATAGTTTTTCTCGGTATACACACCCTGAAAATTACGTTTCATGATCAGTTCGGCCTGTTGTGGCGGAACTTCTTTTTTCAGGATCAGATAACGTGAACGCGGACGTTCTTCCATTTTTTTGCGCAGTTCTGCCCGATCCATACCGACTGCATCAGCCAGCTCATCCAGATTCAGGTTTTTATCCGGTAGCTGACGTTTGAGCTTGCGGCTATTCGGTTCTTTTTCCAGCGCCAGCATGGTCTCGTCATAGAGTTTTTTATTGTCAAAATAATCACGTGGATCAATCACAATTTTCATGATTGGAGTACTGATCGCCAATGGAATGCCATTACGATCATAAATTACGCCACGCATCGCCTTGATAGTATTGGTTCTTAAAATATTGGCATTGGCTTTATTTTGCAAAAAATCTTTATTAATAATCTGTACATAGAAAGCACGGCAAATCAGTGTCACAAAACACAGCAACACCACCGCCCACATGATGTAAAAACGATTGATATAAACATTTGAGGCATTTTTGTCGGTGACCGATTGTTTTTTACGTACCGGTTGCTTCTTTCTCTTGTCTACCATGTCGGAACGCTAGCCTTATTTTTTCTCATCTGAAGTTTGTGGTAAGGAAATCACGACACTTTGTGAAACCGGAGGTGAATACATACGCAGCTGTGTCACTGCACGCGTACCGATCTGTGCCGTCGCGCCGAAAGTTTGCTGCTCAATCAGCAAACGCCCCCACTCTGCATTCAGGTCATCCCTTTCACGCAGATAGGTACTCAGCTTTCTGTTATCCTGACGGTATTCAAATACCTGAAATACCACAAATACTGCACTGATGAAGACCATCAGTATCAGCATGAGATAGATTGTAACTTTTTTCAGCCACAATTTTTCTGTTTTTTTATCAACCACTTCCGTTTTCATGATCTGCCTATTAAGCTAAACGTTCTGCTACCCGCAGCCATGCGCTACGTGAACGAGGATTGGCTTTGACCTCCTCATCACTGGCTTTAACACGAGAAACTTTCTTTAAACGTCGCGTATCTTTCTGTTGTTGTGGCATTCCCCAGCCTGAATCTTCTTCAAGCGTTGACTCTTTTTGAATAAATTGTTTAATCAAACGGTCTTCCAGTGAGTGGAAGCTAATCACCGCCAAACGTGCTTCAGGTTTCAAGATTTCAACGGCCTGAGGCAAGAAGATTTCAATATCTTCTAATTCCTTATTAATAGCAATACGAATCGCCTGGAAAGTACGGGTCGCAGCATGCTTATTTTTTTCCCATTTCGGGTGCGCTACTTTTACAATCTCAGCCAGCTTTGCCGTGGTCTCAATATATCCGGCAGCCTTAATTGCCTTGGCAATACGGCGACTATAACGCTCTTCACCATATTTAAAAATGATATTCGCCAGTGCTTCTTCTTCAATCTGCGTCAGCCATTCTGCTGCGGTCGGACCTTGCGAGTTGTCCATACGCATATCCAGCGGGCCATCTTTCATAAAACTGAAACCACGTTCAGCCTGATCCAGCTGCGGTGAAGAAACACCAAGATCTGCCATCACCCCATCGACGTGTTCAATGCCCAATTCAGCCAATGCATCTTTCAGATCAGCAAAGCTGGCATGAATAATTTTAAAGCGTGAATCTTCTTGTTCGAGTTCAGCTGCTACAGCCAGTGCTTGTGGATCTTTATCAAAGGCATAGACGCGTGCATTTTCATCTAATTTGGACAGCAATAAACGCGTATGTCCACCACGGCCAAAGGTCCCATCCACATAAGTTCCCGTATTGCGACCCGCCAACAAGGCATCAATCGTTTCGTGAAGTAATACAGAAATATGTGACATAAAAACTCAATCAATAGGGGGAAAAATTTAACTGCACATTATCACCCTGTTTAGGCAAAGCTCCAAACGACTTTTTGTAGATAAATATTACTTTCCATAGAGAAAACCGTTTTAGCATTTTTCTCATACAAAAAAGCCTCCAGTTTTGGAGGCTTTTTTCAATCTAGATAACTTCGCAGATCAATTAACGTTTGCTGTTATAAATCTGGTCAAAAATTGCACCATTCACAAAATGGGTTTTCTGTGCATTGGCCCAACCACCAAAGACTTCATCAATGGTAAAGGTTTTGATTTTTGGGAACTGTGCCGAATATTTGGCTAATACTTTTTCATTACGCGGACGATAGAAATGTTTAGCTGCCATTTCCTGACCTAATGGTGAATACAGGTAATTGATATAACCTGTTGCTAACCATTTATTGCCATTTTTCTCTACGGTACGATCCACAATCGCCACTGACGGCTCAGTCAAAATGGTAATTGATGGATAGACGATATCAAACTTGTTTTTACCCAAGGTCTTTTGCGTGACCAAGGCTTCATTTTCCCAAGTCAGCAATACATCGCCAATCCCACGCTCGGCAAAGGTGGTCATTGAAGCACGTGCAGCAGAATCCATCACTTTCACGTTCTTATAAAGCTTGCCGACAAATTCCTGTGCTTTGGCTTTGTTACCGCCTGGCTGTTTCTCGGCATAACCCCATGCAGACAGATACACCCAACGCGGCAAACCACCGGTTTTTGGGTTAGGCGTAATAATTTGCACGCCTGGTTTGGTTAAGTCATTCCAGTCCTTGATGCCTTTCGGATTGCCCTTGCGTACCATGAATACGATCGTCGAGGTATAAGGTGCCGAGTTGTGTGGGAATTCTTTTTGCCAGCCTGGCTGAATCTGGCCAGATTTCACAATTTCTTCGATGTCATTGGCCAGCGCCAAAGTCACCACATCACCTTTCAGGCCATCGACCACAGAACGTGCTTGTTTGCCCGAACCGCCATGTGACTGCTTGAAATTCACATCCAGACCGGTGCGGTTTTTCCAGTAAGCACCAAATGATTTATTAAATTCATCATAGAATTCACGCGTGGCATCATAGGATACATTCAGAAACTGACGGTCTGCTGCTTGTGAAGCAGTCGCGGTCATGCCTAAACCAGTCGCCAATAAGGCAGCACTAAATAACGATTTTAATTGAATTTTCATGGCAGCATAGAGTTTATCTTCATTAGATATAACTATATGAAATAAAATCATTTATCGCAATTCACCCTACAACATCACAACACGATAAAATGAAAGGTTTTTCTGCATTAATATTTTGTTTTTAAAAGAAAAATATTATGTGTTATTCTACTTATATCTAATATATAGAATTTTATGCATTAGATATAAAGAAAATGGATAACACTTTAGCCATTTTCTTTATTTTATTTAGACTACCGTTTACTTATCTTTTTTCATTGTAAATCTGGTCATAAATCGCCCCATTCACAAAATGTGTCTTTTGCGCTTTGGCCCAACCACCAAAGACTTTATCAATGGTGAAGGTCTGGATTTTCGGGAACTGAACCGAATATTTGGCAGCGACTTTAGTATCTCGCGGGCGGAAGAAATATTTCGCCGCAAGCTCCTGCCCTTTTGGTGAATATAAATAGTTCAAATAGCCTTTTGCCAGATGGGTAGTGCCATTTTTATTCACGTTTTTATCGACAATCGCTACCGATGGCTCGGCCAGAATTGAAATCGATGGATAAACGATATCGTACTTGTCTTTACCCAGACCTTGGGTCGCCAGCAAGGCTTCATTTTCCCAGGATAAAAGCACATCCCCAATACCGCGCTCGGCAAACGTCGTCAGTGAACCACGGGCACCAGAGTCGAGCACTTTGACATTTTGATAAAGTTTTTTCACCAGCTCTTTGGCTTTCGCATCATTACCGCCGGGCTGTTTCAGTGCATAACCCCAAGCAGAAAGATAGATCCAACGCGGCGCGCCACCGGTTTTCGGGTTTGGGGTAATAATATCTACACCCGCTTTGGTCAGATCATTCCAATCTTTGATTTGCTTTGGATTCCCTTTACGCACCAAGAATACAATCGTAGACGTATAAGGTGCCGAATTACTCGGAAACTCTTTTTGCCAACCTTTCTCGATTAAACCTGCATTGACGATTTCTTCGATATCATTGGCTAAGGCCAAGGTTACGACATCGGCCTGCAAACCATCGACCACTGAACGCGCCTGCTTGCCTGAACCACCATGTGACTGTTTAAAATTGACCTTCTGTCCGGTTTTCTGCTTCCAGAACTTGCCAAATTCTTCGTTATATTCCTGATAAAATTCACGGGTCGGATCATAAGAGACATTCAGGAAATCTTTGGCGACGGAATTCTGTACAGCTGTTCCAACTAAAATTGTCAAGATTGCGGATGCTATTATTTTTTTCATCTTATGTAACTCTTTGTTTATATGAGCTGCACTATACAAATCAAAAATAAGCATAACAATCATTCATTTATAACAATATCTACAATCTATTTCTGATTTTGAGATATCTTCTAACAATTAAATCCGGATACATATTCTGCTAGAAAAGTAATCTTCTGCTACAATATAAGACAGTTCTTCACGTTCTCTTCACAGTTGTCTGTTAAAAATAGGCCACCAAAACAGGAAATTACGATTTTTGGTAATTTTCCACAGAGTTATATTATTTCTTTTGTAAAAAATGTGACTTGGTTCTACTTCTTTATGATCAACTGTGATTAAATTGTAGGCAGAGTATTAAAAAAACATTTTTAACAAAATAAAACCAACCCGAAGTAAGGAGGAAGTTTGGATATGAAATTTACATTATTCACAGCCAGCATCCTAAGCCTGATTATGTTGTTCTCGATTCAACTCGGTCATGCCGTCGTTGTGAAGACAGATTTGCCGAAGCCTACAGTAAGCACTGTTGAAAGCAAGACTTCGCCGATTGAAAAAGCGATTCAGCAACAAAAAACTGAAAAAACACTTCAAACAGAAGATAATTTCAAAGTCTTGACTGCATTTAAAGTCGCACCTTCGCAAAATTTCTTTGCAGAACAGAATTACCGCTTCACCCGCTTTGTCCAAAGTATTTTTTCGAGCGCTCATTCTTAATCAGCCTCAACAGCGCTGAATATTCCCGGATTTAAAAGCCACATCATTCAATGTTGAATAAAGCATTAAGTGATGTGGCTTTTTCGCTATAATAGCTGCAATTTTATATCTAAGATTAGATCCGGCTATGACTGTTCGTACTCGTATTGCACCTTCTCCTACTGGTTTTCCGCATGTAGGTACTGCCTATATCGCCTTGTTTAACTTATGTTTTGCTAAACAGCATGGTGGTGAATTCATTCTTCGTATTGAAAATACTGACCAACTGCGCTCAACACCTGAATCTGAAAAAATGATCCTGGATTCATTGCGCTGGCTAGGTCTGAACTGGTCTGAAGGTCCTGATGTCGGTGGCCCGCATGCGCCGTATCGCCAGTCAGAACGTATGGATATCTATAAAAATTATGCCTTGGAACTGGTAGAGAAAGGTCATGCCTTCTACTGTTTCGCAACTGCAGAAGAACTTGATCAAATGCGTGCAGAACAGCAGGCACGTGGTGAGTCGCCACGTTATGACGGTCGCGGTCTAAATCTTTCTCAAGAAGAAGTTGAGCGTCGTTTGGCCGCTGGTGAACCACACGTCATCCGTATGAAAGTACCAACTGAAGGTGTATGTAAATTTAATGACATGCTACGCGGTGAGGTCGAGATTCCTTGGACGCAAGTAGATATGCAAATTCTACTAAAAACCGATGGCCTCCCAACCTACCATTTAGCAAACGTGGTGGATGATCATTTGATGCAAATCACCCACGTAATCCGTGGTGAAGAATGGATTCCATCTGCACCGAAACATCAGTTGTTGTATCAATATTTCGGTTGGGACATGCCGGTACTGTGCCACATGCCACTGCTGCGTAACCCGGATAAATCTAAACTGTCTAAACGTAAAAACCCGACCTCAATCAACTACTATAGAGACATCGGTGTACTACCTGAAGCCTTGTTGAACTACCTAGGTCGTATGGGCTGGTCAATGCCAGATGAAAGTGAAAAATTCACTCTGGCAGAAATGATTGAGCATTTTGATATCAAACGTGTATCACTCGGCGGTCCGATCTTTGATGTCGAGAAACTAAACTGGTTAAACGGTCAATGGATCAAGGCACTCAGCCCGGCTGAACTTCTAGACACCTTATTGGCCTGGAAAGCAGATCGTGCCAAGTTAGAAGAAATTGCAGCCGCGATTCAGCCACGTATTAACCTGCTGTCTGAAGCAGTGAACTGGTCGGCACATTACTTCAACCATTTCCCGACCCTGAGCAAAGAACAGTTTGAAAGCAAGAAACTGTCAGATGAACAGGTACGTCAAAGTCTTCAATTCGCAATTTGGCGTTTAGAAAGCCTGTTCACCTGGAATAACGACACGGTGAGCCAGACCTTGATGGACTTGGCGACTCAGATGGAAATCAAGCTACGTGATTTCATGCCTGCGTTCTTTATTGCGATCGCTGGTTCGACTGCGTCTACACCAGTGATGCAAACGATGGTGACCATTGGTCCGGATTTAACCTTTGCACGTTTACGTCATGCGCTGGAAATTGTCGGTGGTCCAAGCAAAAAAGAGCTGAAAGTTTGGGAAAAACTTAATGAAAGCTTAAAATTGCCGAAAAATGAAGCGGTTGATCAAGCTTAATTAATTTTTGTGTTGACGTGTGAGCGCGATATCCCTAATATAGCGCTCACACAGACTGGGGTCATAGCTCAGTTGGTAGAGCGCTACAATGGCATTGTAGAGGTCAGGAGTTCGATCCTCCTTGACTCCACCAAATCAAGTCTTGCTTTAGCTGTGTTATTTGCCTCAATTGTCCCTATCGTCTAGAGGCCTAGGACATCGCCCTTTCACGGCGGTAACCGGGGTTCGAATCCCCGTAGGGACGCCATATTCAAGATCATCGTAATATATTATGGTGATCTTATAAAAAACCCAAGCATTGCGACTTGGGTTTTTTATTGCCTGTATATTTTATGTTGGGCAATATTTCGGTTTCTTCGCATCTTCCGATAAAATAATCAGTAATTTAGAATTTTGGAGTTGTAATGCAATATCGTTGCCCTAAGTGTCAAAGCCCGAAAATCATGCCAGTGGCCCAGCCAGGTCAAGCAGCTCCACGTCCAGTGGTTCCTAAAAGCTTAATGTTTCTGGTCCCTGCCCTGTTCCTGTTATTATTATTGGTCATTATTAGCATCGCGATGTGGATTTTTGGCGATGGTGCAGGTACCACTTTACAGACTGCGACTGTGATCGTCTTTATTCTTTCTTTGATCGCAGGTTTTATGTTCTATAAAGATCTACCTGATTTTAAAATTTCAATGCAGGCATTCATGCAAACACAAAAGAAATGGAAATGCCGTGAATGTAATCATGAGTGGGAAATCTAATTTACCCTCCACCATATAATAAACATAAAAAAACCAGCCCTGAGGCTGGTTTTTTTATTTACAAAAGTCGGAGATGATTAAACACCGATTTTGCGATATTTTTGACGCTTCGCGACAAGATCATCACCATCACGCTTACGGCGATATTCTTCAAACTCAGCATAGTTACCAGTGAAGAATTCAGGGGTTTCACCTTCAAATGACAAGATGTGCGTTGCAATACGATCCAGGAACCAACGGTCATGCGAGATCACCATCACAGTACCCGGGAATACCAGAATGGCATCCTCAAGTGCACGCAAGGTTTCGATGTCCAAGTCGTTCGATGGTTCATCCAGCAAGATCACGTTTGCACCCATTTGCAGGATTTTCGCAAGTTGTAAACGGTTACGCTCACCACCTGACAATTGACCTACGCGCTTTTGCTGATCTTGGCCTTTAAAGTTAAAGCGACCGATATACGCACGAGATGCGATTTCGTAATCACCAATCTTCAAGATATCTAAACCACCAGACACTTCTTCCCAGACAGTTTTGTTGTTATCTAAGGTGTCACGGATCTGACCGACATAAGCCACTTTAACCGATTCACCCAGCGTTACCGTACCGGTATCTGGTTGCTGTTCGCCAGTCATCATACGGAATAGCGTGGTTTTACCTGCACCGTTCTCACCCACGATACCCACAATGGCAGCAGGTGGTACTGTGAACGTTAAATCTTTGTACAGTAAGCGATCACCAAACGATTTGCTGATGCCTTCAACTTCTACAACCTTGTTGCCCAGACGTGGACCAGGTGGAATGTAGATTTCAGAGGTTTCGTTACGCTGCTGGAATTCGCGTGAGTTAAGCTCTTCAAAACGCTCCATACGCGCTTTGTTTTTCTTTTGCTGACCTTTGGCATTTGAACGAACCCATTCAAGTTCTTTTTTCAATGCTTTAGCAAAAGATTCTTCCTGCTTGTTCTCTTGTTCTAAACGAGCATTTTTCTGCTCAAGCCAAGAAGAATAGTTACCTTGATACGGAATACCCATACCACGGTCAAGCTCCAGAATCCATTCAGCAACGTTATCCAGGAAGTAACGGTCATGCGTAATCGCAACAATCGTACCCGGGAAGTCTTTCAAGAAACGTTCCAACCAAGATACAGATGAAGCATCTAAATGGTTCGTCGGTTCGTCTAGAAGCAACATGTCTGGTTTAGACAGAAGTAAGCGGCAAAGTGCCACACGACGACGTTCACCACCTGAAAGCTTAGATACGTCTGCATCCCAGGCAGGCAAGTTCAATGCTGCAGCCGCTTGATCCATCTGGTTGGCAAGGTTATGCGCATCCCAGGTCTGGATAATTGCTTCAAGCTTCTCTTGCTCTTTCGCAAGTGCATCGAAATCTGCATCTTCTGCTGCATATTCAGCAAAGACTTCATCCAGACGCGCTAAAGCATCAAGCGGTTCACGCAAACCATCTTCGACGTTACCACGAACGTCTTTGGTTTCATCTAAAGGTGGTTCTTGCTCCAGATAACCGATTTTTGTACCCGGTTGCGCACGTGCCTCACCAGAGAAATCTTTATCTACGCCCGCCATAATACGAAGCAAGGTAGATTTACCTGCACCGTTTAAACCAAGCACACCAATTTTAGCACCTGGGAAAAATGATAAGGAGATGTCTTTCAGGATTTCGCGCTTAGGCGGAACCATCTTCGACACTCGGTTCATCGTGTAAATATATTGGGCCACGTAGGACTCCTCAACTGAAAAACCAAATGGGGTTAAAACAACCACCCCAGCTCAAAAATGAGCGAAAAAATAATCGGCTATTATACGCAGAAAGCTGCGAAAACATAAGCCATTGCCATGAACTTCAATGCATTGTTACAAGTTTGTTGCTGATGTTTTTTTAAACAGTTGTTTTCAGTAAAATAAATGACTCAAATCCAAGTTGATATATGAATATTTCATATATTTATTTCAATAAAATTGCACTTTTACTCATATGTGAAAATACTACACTCAAGCCATAAACTTAAACAAGAAGATCAAACAGAATGACTTATAAAGCAGAAACCCTTGCGATTCATGCAGGTTATACCCCTGAAGCAACCACCAAAGCTGTGGCAGTGCCGATTTACCAAACCACGTCTTATGCCTTTGACAATACTCAACATGGGGCCGATCTCTTTGATTTAAAGGTTCAGGGCAATATCTATACCCGAATTATGAACCCGACCACTGCGGTTCTGGAACAACGTGTTGCAGCACTGGAAGGTGGAATTGGCGCGCTGGCTTTGGCCTCTGGCATGGCCGCGATTACCTATGCCATTCAGACCATTGCTGAAGCCGGTGACAACATTGCTTCTGTGTCAACACTGTATGGGGGTACCTATAACCTGTTTGCCCATACCCTGCCAAAACAGGGCATTGAAGTCCGTTTCTTTGATTATGAAAAGCCGGAAAGTCTGCGCCAGCTGATTGACGAAAAAACCAAACTGGTTTTTGTGGAATCGATTGGTAACCCACTGGGTAATATTATTGATCTGGAAGCGATTGCTAAAATTGCGCACGAATATAGCGTGCCGGTCATTGTCGACAATACCGTTGCCACCCCAGTACTACAAAAATCTTTCGACTTTGGTGCAGATATTGTGGTGCATTCCCTGACCAAATATATCGGTGGTCATGGCAATTCAATTGGCGGCATCATTGTGGATAGCGGTAAATTCCCTTGGGGTAAATATCCTAAACGTTTCCCTGCCCTGAATACGCCTGATCCAAGCTACCATGGCGTGAACTATGTCGAAGTTTTGGGGGAAGCAGCATATATCGCACGTGCGCGTGTAGTGCCACTGCGTAATACCGGCGCTGCGATCAGTCCGCAGAATGTGTTTTTGATTCTGCAAGGTCTGGAAACTTTAAGCTTGCGTATGGAACGTCATACCGAAAATGCACTGAAAGTCGCTGAATATCTGCAAAAACATCCTAAAGTGAAATGGGTCAATTACGCCGGCCTGAAAGATCACCCACAGCATGCCTTGGCACAGAAATATGTGAAAGGTAAACCTTCTGCCATTCTGACCTTTGGGGTAGAACATGGTCTCGAAGGCGGCACACGTTTTATTGATGCCCTGCAATTGTTCACCCGTCTGGTCAATATCGGCGACGCTAAAAGTCTGGCCTGCCATCCGGCGACTACTACGCATCGTCAGCTCAATGCCGAAGAGTTAAAATCGGCAGGCGTCAGTGAGGATATGGTGCGTTTATCCATTGGGATTGAACATAGTGATGACCTGATTGCCGATCTAGAACAGGCGCTGGCGGCCGTTTAAAAAGGTGCCCGAGCCGCTTCGAAACCTCATCATTTTGGTGAGGTTTTTTTATTTATTTTTTAAAACAGCCACTTGCTTTGCTTTTTATTTTCATGTTAAAAGTTAAATGAAAGATTGAACACAAATAGAGCAATTACTCTAATTTTTATTTTAATTTCAATAGTTTAATTTATAGATTTTCTTGAAGAATTGGTTATCATATCTGGACTCACCTTCGCTCTCATCTTCTGTTAGAGCGCTATAGATCTTTAATAAAAATAATTTGAACGCTGACTTCAAATTAGGGATAACAAACGTGAAAACTAGACTACACAAACAACTGGAAAAACGTGTTGCAGGTAAAACCGTCCTGATTACCGGTGCATCCAGCGGTATTGGTTTAACGACAGCACATCAACTGGCTGATGCAGGTGCCCATGTTTTACTGGTAGCCCGTACTCAGGAAACCCTAGAACAAGTAAAATCAGAAATTGAAGCTAAAGGCGGCAAAGCCTCAATCTTTCCATGTGATTTAAACAATATGGAAGCAATTGATGAAGTTTCCAAACAGATTATTGCCTCAGTCGATCATATTGATATTCTGATCAATAATGCAGGTCGTTCGATTCGCCGTGCGGTACACGAGTCAGTAGATCGTTTTCATGATTTTGAACGGACCATGCAGCTGAACTATTTCGGCGCGGTGCGTCTGGTGATGAATATCCTGCCGCAAATGATGATTCGTCGTGCAGGTCACATTATTAACATCAGTTCGATTGGCGTACTGGCCAATGCCACCCGTTTTTCAGCCTATGTCGCTTCAAAAGCTGCGCTGGATGCCTTTAGCCGCTGCCTGTCTGCAGAAGTGCATTCGCATAAAATCGCAATCACATCGATCTATATGCCTTTGGTGCGCACTCCAATGATTGCGCCAACTAAAATTTATAAATATGTCCCAACGCTTTCTCCGGAACAGGCGGCTGACTTGATTGCCTATGCGATTGTGAAACGTCCGAAGAAAGTGGCCACCGGTTTGGGCCGCCTGGCTTCCATTACCTATTCAATTGCACCGGATATCAACAATGTCTTGATGTCGATTGGCTATAACCTGTTCCCAAGTTCAAGTGCCTCTGTGGGGCAACCACAAAAACTGAACCTGGTACAAAAAGCATATGCACGTCTGTTCCCGGGCGAACACTGGTAATTGTTCCTACGGATAATTTAATGGAAATACGAGCCGCCGACAGGGCGGCTTTTCTATGTCTCAGTTTTGCAAGATCTGGACTAAAGTAGACTGATTTAAAAAACCACGACACAGCCTGTCCTTATCAACACAGATTTTTGCCGCAAATGCTGCGAGATCACGTACACTATCAGCGGATATTTCCTATCCGTATTTTTATATTTTGATTGAAATGATGGAAACCCTTATGAACAACACGCAATGGCTCGATGAAGTAAAATTTAACGAACAAGGATTAGTTCCTGCCATTGCCCAGCATCATCAAACTGGACGTGTGTTGATGGTGGCCTGGATGAACCGTGAAGCCATGGCTTTAACTGCCGAAAAAAATCAGGCAGTGTATTTCTCCCGTTCACGCAACAAATTATGGCATAAGGGCGAAGAATCAGGACATTTTCAGACCGTACATGAAATTCGTCTGGACTGTGATGCTGACGTGATTATTTTACAGATTGAACAGCATGGTGGCATTGCTTGTCATACCGGCCGTGAGTCATGTTTCTATCGCAAGCTCACGCCAAATGGCTGGGAAATTGTCGATGCACAGTTGAAAGATCCATCTGCGATTTATGGCGAAAAATCCACGAATCCGCATACGCTGGCGATGGAAGCGTCAACTGCCCAATCTGAACAGGTCGAAGTCCTGTCTTATCTGGGCCAGATGATGGCAGAACGCAAACAGGCCGATCCGGACTCCTCTTATGTGGCCAAGCTGTATCATAAAGGCCTGAACAAGATTCTGGAAAAAGTCGGCGAAGAAAGCTTTGAAACTGTACTGGCAGCCAAAGACTTTGACCAGAATGCTTCGGCAGACCATAAAAATGATCTGATCTATGAAGTGGCAGATCTTTGGTTCCATACTATCGTCATGCTCGGCTATTTCGACTTGGATGTGCAATTGGTACTCAATGAACTGGCTCGTCGCCAAGGCTTGTCCGGCCTGGTTGAAAAAGCCAACCGTCAGTATTAAGCCTTGAATTCATCTGTGTCTGATTTAAAAAAACCGACCGCGACCTATGAGCAGGCCACTGCCATTGATAACGCACGTCTGGGCAAATCCTTTAAAGTGATTGCCTATGCCGGCACAGGTAAAACGACTACCTTGCAAATGATCAGTGATGCCATGCCGCAAAGACGTGGCATATATCTGGCTTTTAACAAGGCCATTGCCAGTGAAGCGCAGGCCAAGTTTCACCGTGGCGTAGATTGCCGCACATTCCACTCGCTGGCATTTCGCAGTGTTCCACGTGGAGTGACCGACAAGCTGCGTCTGCCACGCTTGAGTCCGAGTTTTATTGCCAAAGAGTACCGGCTTGAACCGATGACCATGCGCCGCATGATGGGTGGACGTTATGAGAAATATGTCTTGATGCCTTCGCGTCTGGCGAGTTTAGTCGCCAATGCTGTCGGTTATTTCTGCTCGACCAGTTCGCAATACCCTGCTCCGCGGCATATTCAGGCGCCGAGCTGGTTGCATCCGGATGATATCGAGACTTTGCAGCAGAAGCTTTATCCGGCAGTCGAACGGCGCTGGCTAGAGTCGATTGATCCCAATCATCAGGCAGGCATTGGTCATGACATTTACCTGAAACTCTGGGCACTGTCCGAGCCGAATATCCCGGCCGATTATGTGATGTTCGATGAAGCCCAAGATGCCGATCCCTTAATGCTGGGGATTCTACTGAAACAGCGCAGCACCCAGGTGATTTATGTCGGTGATGCCCATCAGCAAATTTATGCCTGGCGTGGTGCAGTCAATGCCATGCAGCAACTGCCCTTACCAGAATCACGTCTGACCACCTCATTTCGTTTCGGTCCTGAAATTGCCCTGAATGCCAATGCCATTTTAGGTGCCCTCAATGAGACCGTACCTTTGCTTGGCAATCCGCTATTAGACTCTAAGGTCATGAATAAACCGCATACCAAAATGCGTGATGCAATTTTATGCCGAACCAATGCCCGCGCCATGGAATTGTTATTAGCGGGTTTAGTTCGTGGTGATAAAGTCAGCCTGCAAGCCGACCATGTCAAACTGAATCGTTTTGTCGATGCGGCTGCCATGCTGAAACAGGGTAAACGTGTGGTTGATGTGCCGGAACTGGCCTGGTTTAACTCCTGGCATGATGTCCATGAATACTGTGAAACCAATGAAGGCAGTGACATCAAGCCACTGGTCAAACTGGTGGACGAACATGGCACCGATCCGTTGAAAAAAGCTCTGGCTAAAATCACCCCAATTGCCCAGGCCGACTATATTATTTCCACGGCGCACAAGGCCAAAGGTCTGGAATGGGATCAGGTTCATATTGAAGATGACTATCAGTTTAAGCTGAATGAAAAAGACCATAAAATTAGTGATGAAGAATTAAGATTACTTTACGTAGCCTGTACACGTGCTAAAGTGAGTTTAAATATTCATCACATTTATGACCTGATTCAGCAACTGAAGATCAAAATGCCACAGTCGCTTCGGCAGGCAGTCGGTTAAAGTGCATGGCATGGATGTAAACCTCATAGGACAGGTGATCTATGCACATCCAAGCGTTTCAACTGAAACACACACTGCATTTTTCCGACATTCAGCTTCAGTTTAATTATCCGCAATGCCCGGTCACCTTGATTCTGGGCAATCAGGGAACTGGCAAAACTACGCTTTTACGTTTTAGCTATCAGGCACTGACCTGGTTTGCAGCCCGTTATCGCGACAGCCGTGCTGCCGGTCTTGTGATGCAAGATCAGGACATCATGCAAAACCGGCTGCAATCCAAAATCGATATCCGGATTGGTTTTCCTGAAGAGATGGGCAGCTTGCCAGAATCCAGTCAGTCTGAGCCTGCGAACCTACAAAGCTGTTCATGGCAAATCTACAAGACCCTAAACAGTCAGGGTCTGGGTTTTAGCAAAGCAGAAACCTCACAGCTTGAAAGCATGCTCAGCCTGTATCACAAAGCCCGCTTGCACGATCCCCTGCTCGGTTTGCCGCTAATTGCCTATTATCCTGCTGAACGCTTTACCAATGAAGTCAATCTGCTCAGCAAAAATAACCCGGCCATTCTCCAGTCCGCACATGCTTATGAAATAGCTGCGATTCCTTTCACCACCTTTGCCCGTTTTTTTGAATGGTTTCGTGAAATCAGTGATATTGAAAATGCGCAAAGTGCCAAGGTTATGAACCAGATTTTGGCGCGTGCCTTGCAGCAGCCTGAAAACAGTCGCGGAGATGAACTGGCCCGGCAGATCGAGAAAGCCCAGGCACATCTGCATGCACCGAATCTCACCGCTTTAAAACAGGCCCTGTCGCTGATCCTGCCAGAAGTCAGCCAGATATATTTAAAATACCAGCCCAAGCTGCAACTGATGGTGACCTATCAGCAACAGACCTTTAGCTTCCAGCAACTGCCCAACAGTATCCGCAACTGGATTGCACTGGTGGGTGACATTGTACGGCGGCTTTGTCTGTTGAATACCAACAGTTTATTCCCGTGTCAGGAAGGTACAGGCGTTTTGTTGATTGATGCAATTGATCATCAACTGGATCAGGAGATGGCAGCAGTGATCCTGTCACGCCTGCATCAGGCTTTTCCTAACTTGCAGATTATTGCGACCGGCAACCGGCCTGAATTACTGGAACAGGCGCAAGGCTTTCAATGTCTGAAACTGGAAAATAAACAGCTGCACCCCATTCATCTTGAAAGTATGAAAACCCAGTTTGATCAGATCTACGCAGAGCTGGAATTGCAGCGAAATAAAGATATCTCGCCTGAAGATACTTTACTGGAAACGGTCACCGAACCCGTCACACCGCTTGCAGTATTGCAAATGATTCAGCAACAGTTAAATCCCGAACAACAGCAGGAACTGCTGGCCCTACTTACTCAGGAGTACCATCCGACGCTACCTCAGTCGCTCTAAACAGATTCAAAAAATAAGCACGATTGTTTGAGTCAATAAGGGAGCCTTTTCCAGCATTCTGTTTTGCTAGGATTGAACTGTTTTGAGTCAAATTTACAATCAATGCCTGCAATTTAATCTTAATTTTCGGTCACTTCTAGATGATCTGTTTAAGCATGCAGCGCCTGTTAAAACCGAGCCGGCGTATAATTTATAAGTTCTACATAAAAACGTTGATGTTGTTGTTATCCTGTAATATGATCGGTTTTATTTGCGAATTTCATTGTAAAATCGGAATTTGCTATCGTTTATAAGTTGCGCAATACAACTGTTTTATATTCTTTTTGAATATTCTTTTGGCTTTCAAGGTTGAGAAGTTTGGGTCGCTCCTTGTGGTCCTGTAGTCCTTGAAAGATAAAGATTCACCTTAGGTTGGTCAAAACCTAAATCATGACAATGGATACGAGTGTGCTGCCGATTATTATATTGTTACCGTTAGTATTAGGCACAACCCTTGTCTCGTGGCTGAAGCAATTTTCGCGCGGGGTAACGGCTTTAGGGGCAATTGGTGTCAGCCTCAGCAGTTTCTTATTATTATTGAGTCAGGCGCCTGCCATCTTTGATGGTGCAGTGATGACCCAGACCTGGTCCTGGCTGCCCCAGCTCGGCATTGATTTCAGTTTTCGCCTGGATTCTCTGGGATTGCTGTTTGCCTTGCTGATCAGCGGAATTGGCACCCTGATTTATATTTATGCCTATTATTATCTCAATCCAAAAAATTCACTGAGCAAACTGTATCTCCTGCTGATGCTGTTTATGGCGGCGATGCTCGGAATTTCATTGTCGAATAACCTGATTATCTTATTGGTTTTCTGGGAACTGACCAGTATTTCATCCTTCTTGCTGGTAGGTTACTGGAGCAATTACGAAGCGGCGCAACGTGGTTCGCGTATGGCTCTGACCATTACCGGAATGGGTGGTCTGGCGATGCTGGGCGGTTTTGTCCTGCTCGGTCAAATCACCGGCACTTATCAGCTTGACCAAATCCTGATGATGACTGAACAGATTCAGTCCCATCATTTATTTGTTCCAACCTTGTTGCTGATTTTACTCGGCGCCTTTACCAAAAGTGCGCAGTTCCCGTTTCACTTCTGGTTGCCCAATGCCATGGCTGCACCGACACCGGTCTCTGCCTATTTGCACTCGGCCACCATGGTCAAAGCCGGTTTATTCCTGGTAGCACGTTTGCTCCCGATCTTTGCCGGTGCTGCACTGTTTCATAATATTGTGACCTTTGTTGGTCTGTTTACCCTGTGCATGGCCGCCTTCTTTGCCATTTTTAAGGAAGACCTGAAAGGCTTGCTCGCCTATTCCACCATCAGCCATTTAGGTCTGATCATGTGTCTGCTCGGGATTGGTTCACCATTGGCTGTTGCAGCAGCGATTTTCCATATTATTAACCATGCCACCTTTAAAGCGGCACTGTTTATGATTGCCGGCATCATCGATCATGAATCCGGGACTCGTGACTTACGTAAACTGTCTGGCCTATGGCAATTACTGCCATTTACCGCCACGCTGACCATGATCACGGCAGCATCCATGGCGGGTGTACCGTTGACCAATGGTTTCCTGTCTAAGGAAATGTTCTTTACCGAACTGGTCGCCAGTTTAAGTGGTCCACTTATGGTCGGCTCTGCTATTGTCGCGACACTGGCCGGGATTTTTGCGGTGGCTTATTCCATTCGACTGGTGCATGGAGTCTTTTTCGATGGTCCGCTAGGCAAGCAGGTCCCGAATAAAGATGCACATGAACCTGCCTTTGGTATGCGCGCACCGGCCACTTTGTTAGCAATTTTATGTATTTTAGTCGGTCTATTACCGGCTCTTCTGGTGGAAAAAATTGTCAACAGCACTACTCAAGCCACCACCCAGAATTTTGCCTTTGAAGGCACTCATCTGGCGCTTTGGCATGGTTTCAACCTGCCCCTTCTGATGAGTGTGATTTCTCTGCTCGGCGGAACAATCTTTTACTTTTCTCTCGCCAAAGGTGGCGTCTTACGTGAAATCGACTTGGATCCAAAACTGGGTCGCTTACAGGGCCGGGTGCTGTTCGATCTATTTTTGAAAAATTTGCTGCTGAATTCACGTCGTTTCCGCCGTTCCACTGAAAATGGCAAATTACAAAGCTATTTATTGTGGATTGTAATTTTTACCGTCGGGCTGGTGGGGTTCCCATTACTCAGCAATGCGGTGGGTACAGGTACGCGCGAGCTGACCCATGCTCCTGCCCTGGCGATTATCCTGTGGTTACTGCTGTTCTCTTCCTGCTGGATGCTGTTGTGGTTCCATCATGAGCGGATTAAAGCGGTACTCATTAGCGGTGCAGTCGGCCTGGTCGTCACCATGGTCTTTATCGGCTTCTCGGCGCCCGATCTGGCATTGACCCAGATTACGGTCGATGTGGTCACCACGGTTCTACTACTGATGAGTTTATCTTTACTGCCTCAGTTAACACCGTATGAATCGAGTCCGACCCGTCGCTGGCGTGATGCCATTATTGCCTTGGGCGGCGGTCTCGGGATTGCGGCAATTGCCTGGCTGATCATGACCCGTGATCACAATTCCATTTCATGGTTCTTCCTGCAACAGTCGATTCCACTGGGCGGCGGAACCAATGTCGTGAATGTAATTCTGGTCGATTTCCGTGGTTTCGATACCTTCGGCGAAATTACTGTACTCGGCATTGCCGCGATTGGTGTACTCAGCCTGATGGATGGCATGCGTGCGCATGGCACCACCATGACTCAGGGCCTGACCTATCGTTTTAACCCATCCCCGCTGATGTTACGTATTACCGCATCCTGGATTTTGCCGGTCGCGCTGGTAGTCAGCCTGTATATCTTTATGCGGGGCCATAACCTGCCGGGCGGTGGATTCATTGCCGGACTGGTGACGTCACTGGCACTCATTATTCAATATATCGCAGTGGGACAGGACAAAACCGAACAGTTGCTGGGTGCTAAATCCGGTCGCCTGTATGAAATCTGGATCGGGATCGGTTTAACGATTGCCGGTTTGACTGGAGTCGCGGCCTGGTTCTGGTCACGTCCATTCCTGACCAGTGCACATATTTATGTCTCTCCGCCCATCATTGGAGAAATGCATCTGGCTTCGGCTGCACTATTCGATGTCGGCGTCTATGTCACTGTCGTCGGTGCCACCATGCTGATGATTTCGGTCTTAGGCGATTCACGTCACTCCAGCATGTCTGGCCCAGTACCAAGAGGATAATAGAATGATCAGTTTAGAATTTTTATTAGCCTCCGCGATTGGTCTGCTGACAGCTACAGGCATTTATCTGATCCTGCGTGCCCGTACCTTCCCGGTGGTATTGGGCTTGGCCATGATTGGTTATGCGGTCAACCTGTTTTTATTTGCCATGGGCCGGATTCAGATGAATTCGCCTGCAGTATTAACCGAAGCTTCGAATGTGACCGACCCTCTTCCTCAGGCACTGGTGCTGACGGCCATCGTGATTGGCTTTGCCACCACTGCCTTTATTGTCCAACTGGCACTGCGTAGCCGCTACGAATCAGGAACAGACCACGTTGACTCAAAAGAAGATATTCCCCAGATTGATCCACGTGAGGATGAGCCTTAATGACTGATCTTCTCAATTTCTGGACTCAACATACTCCTATTTTCAGCATTCTTTTGCCGGCCTTTACCGCTTTTGCCTTGGTACTTTTGGGAAATCCGGGTGCAGGCTCTCTGATCACGGACTGGCGTCAACCCTGGCGTCGTGGTATCAGCCATCTCTCGGGAATCTTGGGCCTGATCATTGCCGTTAGCTATCTGATAAACAGCAGCGAGGGCCAAATCAGCGTATACACCCTCAGCGAATGGGCAGCACCATTCGGGATCGTGCTGGTCCTGGATCAGCTCTCGGCCATGATGCTGGTGTTGACCTATGCGCTCGCCTTGCCTGTGGTCTGGTATGCCAGCAAAGAATGGGACTTACGCGGCCGTTATTTCCATGCCATGGTGCATTTCCTGCTGATGGGTCTGACTGGTGCATTCCTAACCGGTGACTTGTTTAACCTGTTTGTGTTCTTTGAAATTTTGCTGATGGCGTCTTATGTACTGCTGTTGCATGGACAAGGCAAGGCACGTTTTCAGCTGGGAATTCATTATGTCACCATTAACCTGCTGGCATCTGCGCTATTCCTGATTGGACTCGGGATGATTTATGGCAGTGTCGGTAGCCTGAATATGGCCGATGTGGCCCGTTTGATGCCAACACTTGCAGAAGATCAGCATAAACTGGCCGTTGCCGGTGGCTTGATGCTCTTCGTGGTGTTTGGAATCAAAGCAGCAATGCTGCCGGTGGGTTTCTGGTTACCCAAAACCTATGCGGTGGCCACGACTCCTGTAGCAGCGCTCTTTACTATCATGACTAAAGTCGGGATTTATGCAATTTTGCGTATCAACGGCACGGTTTTTGATGATGAATATAGCCATCAGATTCTGATGAACTGTCTGCTGGTGATTGGTCTGGTCACATCCGTCTATGGGGTAATCTGTGCAATTGGCACCGAACGTCTGCGCCGTTTTGTCGGTTTTATGGTGCTGTCTTCAGTCGGAACGATTCTGGTGGCCATTGGCCTGAATAATACTACAGCCTGGGCGGGTGCGCTGTATTATCTGGTACACAGTACCCTGATTGCGGCCGCATTTTATATTCTGTCGGGCTGGATTACCTCGCAGCGCGGTGAATTTAAAGATCATTTTAAAATCGCCCCACTGATGAAACAGAATAAGCTAGTTTCGATTGTCTATTTCATCATCGCCTTGATGATGGCAGGCCTGCCACCGTTTAGTGGATTTTTCGGTAAAGTCTTTATTTTGCAGGCTTCTGCTAATTCAGATTATCAGATGATTATTATCCTGACCATTTTGCTGGTAAGTTTTCTCAGTATTCTGGCTTTTACCCGGGTCGGTTTTATCCTGTTCTGGCGTTCGAGCAGACCTGAAGATGATCTTGATTCTGAAGAGTTTCATAAATATGAAGCCCTACCGAGTAAAGCACCGGCACGCAATGACCGGGTGATTTATATATTGCTTGTGAGCTTAACCGCCTACGTGGTGTTTGCCGGACCGATTTATCAATATAATTATCAGACTGCGGAACAGATCAAAAACAATTCGGTCTATGAAGCCGCGCTGTTAAAACCGGATGCAGAAGGTCAGTTTATTAGCGTCCAGCCATTCGATCCGAAGTATTTGCCAGAAACCAAATATGGTGGTGAGGTGATAGATCCTAATGCGCATCTGATTCCTTATGTAATTTCAGAAGCGACCTTGAAGGGTGAACATATTTCTGAATTCAAGCAACGCCAGATTGACCAGCAGCACATTGAACAGACCGAATATGATGATAATCAACTTAAACCGGCGGAGGGACCTTAATGGCTGAATCATTATTTCAACGCTGGTTCCCGCATCCGCTGGTTTCTGTGATTGTAGGACTGAGCTGGGTTTTACTGGCACACAGCCTGGACGCTGGAACCCTGCTGATGGCCTTGCTACTCGCGGTGATCATTCCACGTATGGTCGAACCCTTTATTGACTATACCCCTAATATCCAGTGGACTCCTGCCCTGCACCTGTTCTTTGTCGTAGTTTGGGATATTGTAGTAGCCAATATCAAAGTCGCAAAACTGGTGCTAGGATCGACGAAGAATCTGCATCCAAAATGGTTCCGAGTGCCTTTAGACACCGAACATGAAGAAGTCAACACCTTGCTGGCGATGATTATTACCACCACACCGGGCACGGTATCTGCAGGGATTGACCAGGATCGTGGTGATATTCTGGTGCATGCCTTAAGCACAGATGATGAAGCGGCCGAAATCGAGCTAATTAAGCAGCGCTATGAACGCCCGCTCATTGAGATTTTTAATGCACGATCAGGAGAAAAAGCATGACGATTCTACCTTATGCATTATTGATTTGTCTGGGTGCGGTCACCATCTCCATGTTACTGTGTCTGATCCGTCTGATTACCGGTCCCTCTATTGTTGACCGCCTGTTGGCACTGGACACCCTGTTTCTGAATGCCACCTGCCTGGTGGTGATTTTAGGCATTTACTGGAGCAGCACCTTTCTGTTTGAAGGCGCTCTCTTGGTCGCGATGCTAGGCTTTGTCTCTACCGCAGCCTTGGCGCGTTATTTTACCACTGGCCATGTCATCGACTAGGAGTTTTTAAATGTCTTTAATTTTAGAAATACTGGTGTCGATTTTTCTATTGATTGGTGCTTTCTTTATGCTGGTCGGCGGAATTGGGATGGTGCGTTTGCCCGATCTGTTCATGCGTCTGCATGCACCGACCAAATCCAGTACTTTGGGCCTCGGCAGTTTTTTAATTGCGGCGATGATTTTCTCTGCCATGTATGGCCGTTTCGGTTTTGCTGAAGTGCTGATTACCCTGTTTGCCTTTATTACTGCGCCGGTATCCGCCAATCTGATGGCACAGGCTGCATTGCATTTGCGGTTACGCTCTTTGAGTGGCGAAGTGCCGGAAACGCTGGAACGTCCCCTGCCTTGGCAGCGTTCACGCCGTCGTACCTTTTATGAAAAGAAAATCAATCGCAATGATGATTTAGATTAATTGAGCAAGCGATTCCAGTTCTCCCAAATCTCAAAATAGAGAGATAAAAAAAGCCACCCGAAGGTGGCTTTTTTAGTCCTAAGACTTATTCATCATCTTTTTTTGCTTCAGCTTCAGGTAAGTCCTTCACTGCTTCAGCGATCAGACCAAACATATAGTTACCATATGCATTGGTCTTATCGTAATGGAAACGTAGACGAGGCGTAATACGGGTTTTGATACGACGACTCAGCTCGTGGCGCAGGAAACCAGATGCTTTGTTCAACACATCCAGAGTTTCTTTATTGGCCTCTTGGCTTTGCTCATCGCCAAGTTCACGTCCCATCACAGTGACATAAACTTCCGCATATCCCAGGTCTGGGCTCACCTTCACCGCAGAGATGGTCACGAGACCACCTAAGCGTGGATCTTTCAGCTCCTGACGGATCAGTTCTGACAACTCGCGTTGTACTGTATCCGCCATACGCTTCAGACGTTGACTACCCGCCATTAAAGACTCCGTTTAATCAGTTGGACATCGTACACTTCGATCTTATCAAGTGCTTTGATGTCTTTATAGCCTTTCACCGCAAGACCACATTCCATACCGGCACGAACTTCTTCAACCACTTCTTTGTAGCGACGAAGAGATTCAAGCTCGCCCTGGAACACAACCACGTCATCACGTAATACGCGAATCGGTTTGTTACGATGCAATACGCCTTCAAGTACCATACAGCCCGCAGCCGCACCAAACTTACTTGAGTGGAATACTTCACGTACTTGTGCAACACCCAGAATCGTTTCACGATGTTCTGGTGCAAGCTTACCGCTCATTGCTGCTTTCACATCATCAATCAATTGATAGATGATTGAGTAGTAACGAATGTCGATACTGTCTGCATCTGCTTTTTGACGCGCAGCGTTGTCCGCACGTACGTTAAAGCCGAGTAGAACTGCTTCTGAAGATTCAGCCAGTGTCACGTCAGACTCAGTGATCGCACCTACACCAGAACCAATGATACGTACTTTAACTTCGTCAGTCGCAAGCTCAGCAAGTGCAACGTGTAATGCTTCCAAGGTACCGCGTACGTCAGTTTTCAACACAACGTTCACGATAGGTACATCTTTCTTGCCCATAGACGCCATGATGTTTTCAAGACGCATTGCAGATTGACGCTCAAGACGTTTTTGACGTTCACGATCCATACGCGCATCGGCAACTTCACGTGCTTTCTTCTCGTCGCTCACCACAAGAACTTCGTCACCAGCCATTGGCGCTTCTGGAAGACCCAGAATTTCCACTGGAATCGAAGGACCTGCAGATTTGATACGCTGACCATTTTCATCCGTCATCGCACGAACGCGACCATAAGATGAACCAGCAAGAACAAGATCACCTACTTTCAATGTACCGTTTTGAACTAGAATAGACGTTACCGCACCACGGCTGTTGTCTACACGTGCTTCAATTACAACACCTTGTGCAGCACCTTCTTCAGATGCTTTAAGCTCTAGAAGTTCAGCTTGAATCGAAATAATATCAAGAAGTTCATCAATGCCTTGACCAGTATGTGCAGAAACCATTGCCACTGGAACGTCACCACCCCATTGTTCTGGCACGATTTCTTTCACAGTCAATTCATTCAGAACGCGATCTGGATCAGCAGATTCTTTATCCATCTTGTTGATTGCAACAATGATTGGTGTACCTGCAGCACGTGCATGGTCAATTGCTTCTGCAGTTTGTGGCATTACACCATCATCTGCTGCAACAACTAGAACCACGATATCTGTTGCTTTCGCACCACGTGAACGCATTGCAGTAAATGCTGCGTGTCCCGGAGTATCAAGGAATGTAATCATACCTTTATCAGTAGTTACATGGTAAGCACCGATATGCTGGGTAATACCGCCTGCTTCGCCAGCAGCCACTTTGGCACGACGAATACGGTCAAGCAGTGATGTTTTACCATGGTCAACGTGACCCATAATGGTAACAACAGGCGCACGCGTAGATTGCGCACCACGTGCTTCTTCAGCTGCTTCAAGCAAGTTATCTTCAGCTTGTGTATCAGAAACCAGTACCGGATTATGGCCCATTTCTTCAACAACAAGTGCAGCAATTTCCTGATCAATTGCCTGGTTCTGAGTAACCAATTCACCCATTTTCATGAGTGATTTAATCACTTCACGAACCTTAACTGCCATTTTCGCAGCTAAGTCAGCAACGACAATCGTTTCACCGATTTCAACATCGTAA
The DNA here is from genome assembly GCF_024129595.1 of Acinetobacter lwoffii. Lineage (GTDB taxonomy): Bacteria > Pseudomonadota > Gammaproteobacteria > Pseudomonadales > Moraxellaceae > Acinetobacter > Acinetobacter lwoffii_O. The sequence continues at coordinate 126,969 of NZ_JAMXXS010000003.1, forward strand.
ACCTGTTTTTTCACAGGTTTTTCGAAGCCATGCTTGTTGCCTTGACTGGTTTTTAAACCGCGCTTAGGCTGTTTGCTGAAGCTTTGCTCTTCCTGACCACGACGACCACCTTTTTTAGGTGCACGCGCGCTCGGCGTATTCGTACCACGTTTGATTTCGCGGTCTTCTTTTGCAAAAGAGTCTTCATATGCCTGGCCAACAAGACCGGCAGCCAGAGGAGAATCATCAACAACACGAATAGTTGCAGTGGTATCTTCCGCGGTGTACTTAGACGCCATTTGACGCATTTGCTCAAGGGTACGTTGCTGCGCTTCTTCAGCCGCTTTACGACGTGCTGCTTCTTCAACAGCTTTTAATTTTGCTGCTTCTGCTTCACGTGCCTTTTTCTGTTCAGCGGTTTCAGTTGGTTTAACAACTTGCTTCACAATCGGCTTGTTAGTTGATTTGCGTTTTACCACTACTGCAGCTTTAGAAACTTCTTGCTTGTCGCTGGTTTGCTTTGCAGCAGCACGCATCGCTTCTAGAGCTTTATTCGCATTATTTACGCCAGTTTTTGGAGCTTCGGCAGAAGCAGCTTGCGCTGTATTCTGCTCAGGCGCAGCTTTGGCCTGTTGCTCAGCCTTGGCTTTCGCCAATGCTTCTGCTTTGATCTGTTCTGGATCCGGCTTAACAAATGTATGCTTCTTGCGAACTTCTACATTAATCGTTTTCGCCTTACCTGAAGTACTGGCTACTTTAGCCGTACTAGTCGTTTTACGTTTCAACGTGATTTGCCCTGCTTGGCTTTCCGAACCCTGTGACTTTTTCACATGACTCATCAAGCTATCTTGTTGTTCGGTGGTAATAATATCGTCAGCTTTACGCTGTGGTAAACCTGCCTCACGAACCTGCTCTAGGAGCTTCTCAACTGGACGACCCACGTTGAGGGCTAACTCTTTAATCGACTTGTCCGTCATATACTACCTCCTAGTTAAACCATGATTCGCGCGCTTTCATAATGAGTTGACCTGCTTTCTCAGCACCCAAACCTTCAATATCTTCGATATCGTCAGTCGCCTGATCTGCTAAATCATCCACTGTTACCACACCACGAGCTGCTAGCGCTTGCGCGATCTCTACTGTCATGCCTTCCATTGCAACAAGTTCTTCACTTGGCGCTTGTATGTTCTCTTGCTGTTGTAATGCATCAGCAAGTGCAATTTCTTTCGCACGGCTTTGCAGTAGTTCAACCAGTTCCGCATCCAGTTCGATTTCATCAAACGTTTCTGCAGGGACATAAGCAATTTCTTCAAGCGAGGTGAAGCCCATTTCTACCAATGCCATCGCCAAATCTTCCGCGATATCCAGACGGGTAACAAACATGTCTAAATATTGTTGCGCTTCGTTTTGTTGACGGGCGTAGTATTCCTCTTCCAGCATCATGTCCAGCTTGTAGCCAGTCAATTCAGATGCCAGACGAACGTTCTGACCTTGTGAACCAATCGCACGTGCCAACTGATCGCTGGTTGCGAAAATGATATCTGCAGTACGTGCATCTTCATCGATGACAATACTCGATACATCTGCTGGTTCCAATGCACTTGCGATATATTGCGCAGGATCATCCGACCAAACGACTACATCAATACGCTCGCCATTGAGCTCTTGCTGTACAGCTTGAATACGGGTACCACGCATACCAATACAAGCACCCACCGGGTCAATACGGTGGTCATTGGTTTTCACTGCAATTTTAGCACGAACGCCTGGTTGGCGAGCCGCCGCTTTAATTTCAATAATTTCTTCAGAAATCTCAGGGATTTCTTTCTTCATCAATGCAATCAGCATATCCGGTTTAGCACGTGACAGTTGTAACTGCGCACCACGACCTTCACGGTTGACATTGAATAGAATCGCATTCACGCGTTGCTTCGGACGAAGGATTTCTTTCGGAATCATTTCTTCGCGAGCAAGATACGCTTCAGCATTGTCACCTAGGTCAATGATAAAGCCGTCTTTGGTTTGTTTTTTCACTTCACCGTAGATCAGCTCGCCGACTTTAGATTCGTAAGCATCGGCTACAAGCGCACGTTCTGCTTCACGGATCTTCTGTACGATCACTTGCTTGGCAATTTGCGCTGCAATACGACCGAAGTCAATTGACTCAACTTCCAGCTCACGAATGTCACCAATCGACCATTTTGCCGGATCGACATCAGAGATGGCATCCTGACAAGCTGGCATTTCATGGTCTTCGTCTGCAACCACTTCCCACTGACGGAAAGTACGATAGTCACCTGTTTTGCGATCGATTTCCACACGTAAACGTGCTTCTTCCGAATGTGTTCCTTCGTAGAATTTTTTCTTTGTCGCAGCAACTAAAGCTTGCTCAAGCGCTTCAAAGATCGCTTCACGAGGTACACCTTTTTCGTTACTAACCGTTTCAACGACGGTCAGAATTTCACGTGCCATACGTCACCTATTCGTTAAATTTTTATTTATTAAATTAATCTTGGAAGACCAAATTTGCTTTATCGATATTGTGACTGTCGATCTCCAATACCTGTTGCTTTTCTACTTCAACCTGAATCATTTCATTTTCAAGATCGACAGCAACCAGTTTGGCCTGGAATTTACGACGGTTATCTACCGCACTGATCAAACGTAGTGCTACGGTATGACCGATATAGCCTGACATCTGCTCGAGCTGGAAGAATGGACGGTCCCAGCCTGGCGAAGATACTTCAAGTGAATATTCACCCGAGATCGGATCATGAACATCCAGCATTGCGCCCACTTGCTGCGTGACACGCACACAATCCTGAACGCCAATACCACGCCCCTGCTCTTCTTCACCATCTTCATTGATTGCTGGTGCAACGCTCTCATCGACTGGCTTGTCGATGTAGATACGTAATAACGAACATTTACCCTGTGGCAGGAATTCAATCCCCCAAAGGTTTACATTACAGGCTTCAACTGCTGGTGCAATCAAGTCCTGAAGTGCTTGAGTTTTATTTGATAGCTTCATTTACTCTCGTCATCTGGTGCGATTTTATGATCTATTTGACCACTACAAACCAATACAAACTATAGTAGTAGTGAAACATGGAGATTTGACCAAATAATGTCGACACTACACGATAGCCAATAAAAAAGGGCGTAAATCGCCCCAATTAATGCACAATTTAAGATTTTTTCAAATCCCACTGTGCAAAAAGGCCCACCTTGTTGTGAGCCTCTTTTTAGAAACTTGGTAGCGGGAGCTGGATTTGAACCAACGACCTTCGGGTTATGAGCCCGACGAGCTACCAGACTGCTCCATCCCGCATCAACGTGCAAAAATTATATACAAAAGATGAGAACTTTTCAATCAAAACCACATCATTCTGCATATTTGTCATCTGTCGCTGAAAAAGTGGTAGCGGGAGCTGGATTTGAACCAACGACCTTCGGGTTATGAGCCCGACGAGCTACCAGACTGCTCCATCCCGCATCAGCGTACAAATAACATTTCAGTTTAAAAGACTTAAACTGCTTTTAAAGTTTGCATCTTTAAAAGATTGGTAGCGGGAGCTGGATTTGAACCAACGACCTTCGGGTTATGAGCCCGACGAGCTACCAGACTGCTCCATCCCGCAACAACATGCAAATTAAATTTCTCAACTTAAAACCTGTTTAAGCTGCCTCTTAAAAGTTTGCGTCTTTAAAAAGGATTGATTGGTAGCGGGAGCTGGATTTGAACCAACGACCTTCGGGTTATGAGCCCGACGAGCTACCAGACTGCTCCATCCCGCATCAACAGAAGTTTTTTCAGCTGCATACACCAACTTAAATTTCTGGATTATAAGTTGGTGCGGAAGGGGGGACTTGAACCCCCACGCCCGAAAGCACTACCACCTCAAGGTAGCGTGTCTACCAATTCCACCACCACCGCAGCTGTGACGCATTCTAGTCGCATCACTGGAAAAAAGAAAGGACTAATTAAAACTATTCGGTCGTTTCTGGTGCAGTTGGTGAAGTTTCATTCGATTGCACAGGCATGGTCGGCGCAGATTGAACCGTTCCCAAACTATAGGCATTTGTGCTGTCTTTCTTGGCCAAAACAGCCAGAGTCAAACTGGTCACAAAAAATAGCGCCGTTAAAATGGCAGTCAAACGGGTCATAAAATTGCCGGAACCCGATGCCCCGAATACTGTCGCCGCACCACCGCCACCGAAAGAGGCACCAGCATCTGCACCTTTACCATGCTGAACCAAAATCAAGACAATCATCAAAACAGCTAAGATAATATGTACTACCAGCACAAAAGTTTGCATGCTGAACTCCTAATTATTGTGTATTTGCAAATGCGTGAGCAATTTTATGGAACGACTCAGCATTGAGTGATGCACCACCGACCAGTGCTCCATTGATATCCGGGCAGGCTGCTAACTCTACTGCATTTTCCGGCTTGACACTACCACCATATAAAATCGCCATGGTTGCACCATAGCCGGTGATCTGGCTCAAACCTTGACGGATTTGTGCATGCATGGCTTGTGCATCTTCAGGAGAGGCGGTTTTACCGGTACCAATTGCCCAGATCGGCTCATAAGCAATCACGATATTTTTCCATTGCTCAGCGTCCACTACCGCTGCAATATCACAAATCTGTTGCAATACGACCGCTTCAGCCTGCCCTGCTTCACGTTGTTCCAGGCTTTCACCCACGCAGTAAATCACCGTTAAACCGGCAGTTAATGCATGCTTGATTTTGGCATTCAGAACTTCTGCGTTTTCTGCGAAAACTTCACGACGCTCAGAATGACCAATCAGTACATAATGAATCTGGCTGTCTTGCAATAATTCAGCGCTCACTTCACCGGTATAAGCACCCGTTCCTGAAATACGTGAAACATCTTGTGCTACAGTGTAAACAGGACGAGTCGCAGATGACAGTTCCGCCTGAATCTGGGTCAGGGCAAGAGCAATCGGGGCTACACCGATATGACATTTATCTGCGGCGATTGGTGCAGTTTCCAGTAAATTTTTAATACCGTGTACCAGTGTTAATGCATCTGCCTGCAGCGGATTCATTTTCCAGTTACCTATTACCCAAGGGGTAATCGTCGAAACTGACATAATTAACCTATTTTATTTACATATTTCGAATTGGGCACATTCTACACGGAATTGGAAAATTTAAAGAATAGTTTTCTTATCACTTATTCTAGGTTTAGACTATTCAAAATGGTTGTTTTTTGTTATCACTTAAAAAAATGGGAACTTCTTCTAACCAGTTCAAAGTTTTACTGGATATGAGGAAGGTAGCAGCACTCTTAGCTATGGTATTTTTACGTAACAAACGTATAATTTTAATATAGCAATTAAAAAAATTTGATTTATAGGCATTTATAGCATGACAGCATTACAGGGGTCGCCAAGATTTACCGGATTTATTCGTCGTTTAGTCGAGGAAGGCGTCATCTCGGCTGAAGATATGCGCAGTGCGTTGGCGCATGCCAAACAAGAAAAAGTCGATATTGTGGCTGAGCTGATTAACCAGCAGCAGCTTTCTCCAACCGTCATTGCTGAAACGATTTCGGTTGAATTTGGCGAACCGCTGTTTGATATCAGTGCCTATGATCCTGCCCAAATTTTGCGGGATGCAATTGATGAAAAGCTGATTACCAAGCATCGCATCCTGCCGATTTTTAAAAATTCCAGTATTTTATATGTTGCAACCAGCAACCCGACCAACATCGAAGCAATTGATGCAGTCCGTTTTTCGACTAAACTCAATATTGAAACCATTATTGTTGAACACAATAAACTTGAAAAACTGATCGAGCAAAATTTTACTGAAGAAAGCACGTTTGAGTTTGATGACGATTTTGACTTAGATGTTGATGTCGACACCTCAGATACAAATAAAGAGGATGAAGAAAGCAATAAAGGTGATGAAGCACCGATTGTCAAATATATTAATAAATTGCTGATTGATGCGATCCGTATGGGCGCTTCAGATCTACACTTTGAACCTTATGAAAAAATCTATCGGGTACGGTACCGGGTCGATGGCGTTCTACGTCAGATTGCAACCCCGCCCTTACAGCTGGCAAATCGCTTGTCTTCACGTCTTAAAGTTATGTCGCAAATGGACATTTCGGAAAAACGTGTACCGCAAGATGGACGAATCAAATTAAAACTTTCTAAAAATAAAGCCATTGATTTCCGTGTCAACTCTCTCCCTACCCTGTTTGGCGAGAAGCTGGTACTGCGTATTCTGGATCCATCCAGCGCGATGCTGGGGATTGATGCTCTGGGCTATGAACCGGAACAAAAAGAACTGTTTATGCAGGCACTGGACAAACCGCAAGGGATGCTGCTGATCACCGGTCCGACCGGTTCCGGTAAAACAGTTTCTCTTTATACCGGTCTGAATATTTTAAACCGTGAAGATACCAATATCTCAACGGCGGAAGATCCGGTCGAGATTAACCTGCAAGGGATTAATCAGGTCAATGTCAACAATAAAGTCGGCCTGACCTTCTCTGCCGCACTAAAGTCCTTCTTACGCCAAGACCCAGACATCGTAATGGTCGGTGAGATCCGGGATCTGGAAACTGCCGAGATTGCGATTAAAGCTGCGCAGACCGGTCATATGGTGATGTCGACCTTACATACCAACAGTGCGCCTGAGACCTTGACCCGTTTACGTAATATGGGCGTACCTTCTTTCAATATTGCCACCTCGGTGAATCTAGTTATTGCACAACGACTGGCACGTCGCTTGTGTTCGCAATGCAAGAAACCTGCCGAGATTCCGCAACAAAGCTTACTGGAGATGGGTTTTACCGAAACCGACTTGCAGCAACCTGAGTTCCAAATTTATGAACCGGTGGGCTGCAATGAATGTCGCGAAGGCTATAAGGGTCGTGTAGGTATTTATGAAGTTATGAAAGTAACACCCGAAATTTCCAGAATTATTATGGAGGACGGCAATGCACTTGAAATTGCCGATGCTTCCGCACGTGCAGGTTTTAATAATTTACGCCGGTCAGGTTTAATCAAGGTGATGCAGGGGGTGACTTCTTTACAGGAAGTCAATCGTGTCACCAGCGAATGATCGGGCGCTGATCTAAAATAAGGATAAAGGTATGGCAGCAGTAAAGAAAGGCCAGATGATGCCGATCTTCAGCTATGAAGGAATTGATCGTAAAGGGGCAAAGATCAAGGGGGAATTGCCAGCGAAAAATATGGCTTTGGCCAAGGTCACCCTTCGAAAACAAGGTATCAGCATCAAGACCATTCGGGAAAAGAAAAAAAATATTCTCGAAGGCTTAATGAAAAAACGTGTCAGCACACTGGATATCACTATTTTTACCCGGCAACTAGCAACTATGATGAAAGCTGGGGTACCTCTGGTACAAGGCTTTGAAATTGTGGCGGAAGGCCTGGAAAATCCGGCAATGCGCGAAGTGGTCCTGGGAATTAAAGGTGAGGTTGAAGGCGGTAACACCTTTGCCGGTGCACTGCGCAAATACCCACAGTATTTCGACAAATTGTTCTGTTCCTTGGTCGAATCTGGTGAACAATCCGGTGCGCTAGAAACCATGCTGGATCGTGTGGCGATATATAAAGAAAAAAGCGAACTACTCAAGCAAAAAATCAAAAAGGCCATGAAATATCCAGCTACAGTTGTTGTGGTCGCCCTGATTGTTACCATTATTCTGATGGTCAAAGTGGTACCGGTTTTCCAGGACTTATTCTCTTCATTTGGTGCTGACTTACCTGCTTTCACTAAAATGGTGGTCAATATGTCGGAATGGATGCAAAAATATTGGTTCCTGCTGATTATTGCGATTGGAGCCATCATTACTGCTTTTCTTGAAGCCAAAAAACGTAGCAAGAAATTCCGCGATTTTCTGGATAAAGCAGCGCTCAAGGCACCGATTTTTGGTGATCTGGTATATAAAGCGATTATTGCCCGTTATAGCCGTACCTTGGCCACCACTTTTGCAGCTGGTGTTCCCTTGATTGATGCACTGGAATCTACTGCCGGCGCTACCAATAACGTCGTATATGAAGATGCGGTGATGAAAATTCGGGAAGATGTCGCCACAGGTCAACAGCTGCAATTTGCTATGCGGGTCACCAACAAGTTCCCTTCCATGGCCATCCAAATGGTCGCAATTGGTGAGGAATCGGGTGCACTAGATGCCATGCTGGATAAAGTAGCCACGCATTATGAAAATGAAGTCGACAATGCAGTTGACGGCTTAACTTCAATGATGGAACCGCTCATTATGGCTGTTCTCGGTGTGCTTGTTGGTGGTCTGGTGATTGCTATGTACCTTCCAATCTTCCAAATGGGTTCTGTGGTTTAATGCAAGATCTTATTCAATATTTTATTCAAAACCCAACGGCGTTGTATATCGCAGTTGGGCTTTTTAGTTTATGTATCGGCAGCTTTCTGAATGTAGTGATTTACCGCACTCCCAAGATGATGGAACAGGAATGGCGTACCGATTGCCAGATGTTCCTGCATCCGGAACAGCCGGTGATTGATGAAGCGAAATTAAGTTTAAGCAAACCCGCTTCGACTTGCCCTAAATGTCATCAGCCAATTCGCTGGTACCAGAATATCCCAGTTATCAGCTGGCTGGTCCTGCGCGGGAAATGTAGCAACTGCCAGAATTCCATTAGCATCCGCTATCCATTTGTTGAAATTCTGACGGCAGTTTGTGCACTGCTTGTCGTAGCAGTATTTGGCCCAACCATGCAAATGCTGTTTGGCTTGATCCTGACTTATGTGCTGATTGCACTCACTTTTATTGATTTCGACACCCAGCTATTGCCGGACCGTTATACCCTGCCCTTGGCCGCGCTAGGTCTGGGCGCAAATAGTTATGCACTCTATACCTCACCAAGCTCAGCCATCTGGGGGTATATCATTGGTTTTTTATGTCTATGGATAGTGTATTACCTGTTTAAAATCATCACCGGCAAGGAAGGCATGGGTTATGGCGATTTTAAATTGCTTGCGGCTTTGGGTGCCTGGATGGGTCCATTATTACTGCCTTTAATTGTGCTGTTGTCTTCCCTGGTAGGTGCGATTATTGGCATCATTCTGCTAAAAGTTCGCAAGGAAAATCAGCCTTTTGCTTTTGGTCCTTATATTGCTATTGCCGGTTGGATTGCTTTTCTTTGGGGTGAACAAATTATGAAAGTGTATTTAGGTCAATAAATTGAAATTTGTACTCGGTTTAACTGGTGGGATTGGCAGTGGTAAGTCTGCTGCCAGTCAATGGTTTGAAGCACAAGGGATAACGGTAGTCGATGCCGATGTGGTAGCACGTGAAGTGGTCGAAATTGGTCAGCCTGCACTGGCCCAGATTCAGCAGGCTTTTGGCGATTGGGTATTGCTTGCCGATGGTTCACTGAATCGTCGTGCCTTGCGTGAATATATCTTCCAGTCTCCTGAAGCACGCAAAACTCTGGAAAGTATTACCCATCCGGCAATTCGCACTTCCATTATCCAGCAACTACATGCTGCGCAAAGTCCCTATGCCATTCTGGTTTCTCCTCTACTGTTCGAAACCAATCAGCACGAACTCACTCAGCATACCTTACTGATTGATGCCACCATCGAACTGCAAATTGAGCGGGCCTCACAACGTGATGGCCAGAATATCGAACAAATTCGCAATATCATTGCCGCACAAATGTCTCGTGAACAAAAGCAGACCATGGCCGATGATATTGTCCTAAATGATGGTCATCTGGATCATCTCTATGCTCATCTCAAACTATTACATCAAAAATATTTAAACATGGCAGCCAGCTGAAGCATAAAAAAAACAGTCTGATTAAGACTGTTTTTTTTGTTCTGCTAATTTTCGGCTTAGACTGTCCTGATGCTGTAACCAGCGCCACGGCTGTAAGGCCCCAACTGCCATACCCATCAGGCCACACACCATGGCCAGACTTAAAGTTTCATTTAATAAAGGTACAGCCAGAATTGCCGCAATAAAAGGTGCAAGATTGGTAATACTGCCTGCCTTAAATGCACCAAGACGCTTGATGGCTTCTACATAACTTAAAGTAGCAATAATCACCACAAATATGCCGTGAAAAATGGTCTGAAACAGTAAATGCTCGGGTTCAGGCACACTCAGGTTTTTCGGTAAAAATAGCAGATAAATCGGCACATAAACCACTGCCGACCAGATCGCGACACCACACATTGCCTGCCATGCAGTTAGCTGATATTTACGCAATAAAACGGTAAAAATCGCCCAAAGTATAGCACTAATAAAAAACAGCCCGTCTCCTGCTCCAAAGGCCACACCAGTTTCTCGATACATCAGCATACTCATGAGACATAGTACTACGATCATAATTATCAGGCTGGCCCAGGTATGTTTATCAAAAGCCTGCCCCATCAGAAAAAAAGCCATAATCGCGGTACAGATTGGAATACTGCCATTCAAGAAAATTGCAGCATGGGCGGTAGGTGCGTAGTGAAAAGCGCTATAGGCAAACAGGCAGTAAATCACCCCACCAATCATCGCTAAAATAAAAGGCTCTTTTTTCAGTAAAAAAGCGGCCTCTTTACGATAGAGCAAGATCGGCATCAGAATCAGGAAGGCCAGAGAAAAACGCAAGGCCACAATATCCCAGGCACTGATCTGCCAAAGTGCATTCAGGCGGGCCGTTAAGGTAAAACCGCCCCAGATGCACATGGTAACAACTAAAAAAACATAGCCTTGGGTACGGTCTGACAATGCCATCATCAATTAAAGGTTACGCTGACGGCAGGCTTCATACAGTGCCATACCTGTAGCCACACTGACATTCAGACTTTGCAGATTACCTGCCATCGGGATATACACGGTCTGATCACATTGGCTTTGCGTAATTGGACGCAGACCAGTATCTTCCGCACCCATCACCACACAGACACCAGTACCGGTGAAATCAAACTCCTGAATCGGCAGCGCTTTTTCATCCAGCATGGTACCGACGACTCGCACATTAAAGTCTTCTTTGATTTGCCCCAAGGTACGCGCCAGATTAGTCACCTGAATAAATTTGACTTTGTCCGCACCACCAGCAGCCACTTTACGTGCTGTCGGGGTTAAAGTTGCAGAACGATCACGTGGCGCAATCACTGCCTCAACGCCCATTGCAGCGGCTGTACGGATACAGGCACCGAGATTGTGCGGATCGGTAATATGATCAAGAGCCAATAATAATGCTTGAGGATTCGCACTCAACAATGATTCAAGATCTTTTTCATTCAGGGTTGGATGAGCACGTACCGCAGCGACCACGCCTTGGTGAAACGGTTGCCCGGCCAGTTTCTCCAGTTTGTCACGGCTGGCTTGCTGCACACTGATCCCAAACGGTTCAGCCAGTTCCAGTACACGCTTTAAACGCTGATCATCGCGTCCTTTGAGAGTGAATAATGTCAAGACACGTTCAGGCTCAAGCTCTAACAATGACTCCACTGAATGTACGCCATAAAAATATTCAGGTTTTGCCATGAACGACCTCTAGATTAGTTATATACAAAAGAAAAATCCCGTAAAGCTGACTTCACAGGATTTCTATAGCTGATTAGTTTAACCGATTCGCACTGAAATTTCTTGCCCGGTTTGCACTGATCTTGAATCTGGACTTAACCTTCAAAATGGCAGACATAGTCCAGCACATCATCGGTTTCGATTTTAAAACGGCTATTGCCCGGCACATAGAAAGACTGCCCCGCACGGAACAGCTCACTTTCTTCGCTATCGCCAATCTGAACACGGCATTCACCTGAAACAATTTCCATGCGCTCAGGAACATGTGTTTCAAAGGTCAAGGCATTTTCTGATGGCAGAATGACACCCAACGTTTTCTTGGTCCCATCTTCAAATTGTACAATGTGACTAATACACAACCCGCCGAAATATACATTAGATTTTTTAAGTACCGATACATGATCAAACTGAGCTGACATGCGATTTCTCCAGATAAAGCATTTTGTAATATTTTGATTGCTGTAGTTTAAATGTGCACCCTCAACTAATCAATCGAAGTTTGTCGGCGTCGATCAAATATTCTGTATCGCTGAATCCCTTTTAGTTGCAGCATGTTTTGGCCTGTATTTTGCTGGTAGATATGCTTAATTTCCGATTTGCACACGCTCTTGTAAAACAGACTCAATTGAGTCATTAATTTAAAGATTGCTGATGTCAAAAATATGAAAATCAGCATTGAATTAACATACTTCTGAGTCAGCTTGTTGCGAAAATACAGTGAAATAAGCATATATGAATCTTTAAAATTTAAGATAGAATGAAATTGATTCGTCCTGATTTATAATAATCCCAGCCATGTTGCGACCCCCAATCCGACATCAGGCTATTTCAATCAAACTTTTCGCAGCCCGGATGCGTTTATGCTGACACATTTAACTCTGATCAATTTTGCTTTAGCTGGGCATCTTGCTATTGATATTGATAAAGGTTTTAACGTTTTAACCGGTGAAACCGGTGCAGGTAAATCCCTCTTACTGGATGCATTGTCTGCTTGTTTGGGTGAGCGAACCGATACCAATTATGTGCGTTATGGCTCAGAAAAAGCCGATGTCACCGCCAGTTTCAGCTATCAGGAACACAGTCCTGAAGCCGCTTGGTTAAAAGAACATGAGCTGGATGATGAGTCAGGTGAAATTCATTTACGACGGGTAATTTTTGCTACCGGCCGCAGCAAGGCCTGGATCAATGGACGCCCGAGCAGCCTGTCAGAGTTGAAAGAAATTGGGCGTCTGCTGGTTCAACTTTATAGCCAGCATAGCCAGCAGCAACTTCTGGAACCACCTTATCCAAAACACTGGCTGGATCGCTATAGCAATTTTTATACACCAGCTCAGGAAGTGCGGGACGCTTATAGCACCTGGCAGAAAAATATTCGTCAGCATCAGGCAGCGCTAGATGCACAAGCGACCCGTAAGCAACGCATGGAAACCTTGGAACTGCAGCTAGAAGAACTGGAAGACATTGTTCAGACGGATTATCAGGAGATTGAACAGGAATTTGACCGGCTTTCCCATCATGAAGCGATCATGCAGGACTGTGTCTATAGCCTGAATAGTCTGGATGAAGGCGAACAGAATATTTCCCAAGAACTGGCTTCCATTCTACGTCGCATGGAATCACATGCCGGTCGTAGCGAACAGCTTTCCGGAATTTACACCTCCCTGCTGAATGCCCAAAGCGAACTTGAAGATGCAGCAGCGAATTTACGCCAGTTTATGGATCGGCAGAGTTTTGATCCGGAACGCATGGAAGTACTAAATTCGACTTTAGAAATCTTCCATCGTCTGGCACGTAAATATCGTACCCAGCCAGAATTACTCAAAGAAGAATATGAAGCCTGGCAAACCGAATTAGAACAGCTGCATCAACTGGAAGATCCGGAAACACTGGCTGAACAGGTCGCGGTTTCTTATCAGGAGTTTCTGGATAAAGCCCAACATCTGGATCAGATTCGCCGTGAAGCCGCAGCACCGTTGGCCAAGCAGCTCACTGAGCAGGTCAAACAACTGGCATTGCCTGAAGCACATTTTGAGTTCAAGTTTGAGCCTTTGGAGCATCCCTCTAGTGAAGGTCTCAGCTTTATTCAATTGCTGTTTACTGCCAATAAAGGCATTCCGGCACAGCCTTTGGCCCGGGTTGCATCAGGCGGTGAACTCTCGCGTATTGCGCTAGTGATGCAAGTCATGAATGCGGAAAAAACCGAAGCTGAAGTGCTGGTCTTTGATGAAATTGATGTCGGGATTAGTGGTGGTACCGCAGAGATTGTCGGGCGTTTACTGGCCGATCTGGCCCAGCATGTACAGATTCTGTGTATTACCCATCAGGCACAAGTGGCAGCACAATCTGATCAGCATCTACTGGTAAAAAAACAGCAGACTGATCCTGCCAGCAGCACAATCATTGACCTTGAGGAAAATGAAATTATTCAGGAGCTTGCAAGAATGACAGGCGGTGTAGAGATTAGTGAAACCACCTTGCAACATGCCCGCCAGTTACGTCAGCTGAAATTTCAGCAGGCTTGAGCTACTTGTAAAGCGACACATAAAAAATCCCTGCATTTAGGTCAGAGATTTTTTATGTGTTAAAAATCATTCGAACTAATATTAACTTACCATTTTACAGGTTGATCGCTTGAACCTGGCGTCATTTCATAGCCCGGTGATGAATCATAAGATTGACCAGTCTGAGACTGTACAGGCTGTAATTTTAAGCCCTGTAAAATTTCCGGGTTTAAGCCCTGAGCAATTTTATCCGCCGTACTGTCATTTAAACTATTGGTCAGAATATTCTGTGTCATTAAATTAGACAGAGTTCGATTGAAAGTGCCCGCTGCTACCACTTTACTGGTATTGGCTTCAATGACACGCCAGCTTAAACGCACTTGTTCAGCGCCGGCATTCAAACCATACATTTGCTGATGGCTGGCACTAGACAGATCATTAATTCGTCCCACCAGTAAATAGTCTGCTCCAACTTTCTGACCGATACGCGCCAGCTCATGCGGTGCACCATCCCAATACAGGAATGCATTTTCAGACTGCATTTCATCCAGATAATGACGATCTACCACACTCAACTGTCCGCTTTGAGCCAGATAATTTCCTAAAGTATCGGATAATTCCTGACTAAACTCATAGGCAGATGTGTCATTGGCCAGTCGGTTATTTTTCTCGGCCATCTGGAATGGCAATACTGCAATCCTGCGCAAATGCTGGTCTTGTACAGTCGATTCAAACTTCACCACATGTGCGCGAACTTTGGCACGGTAATTATTTTTTGCACCCGTCACACTCAGCACCTGAAACTTGGTCACTGAACCTGAACCTTGATTTGCCACACTAAAAACTGGTGAAACTTTACCGTTATAACTCCAGCCCTGATTATTCACCGATACAGAAACAGTCTCTTCATAATTCATTTGGGAAGAAACTGAAGCACCATTTACCGATTGCACAGCAATTAATAAGGCTTCAGAAATCGCCTGGTGTTGAGTTGGACCACTTCCACTGGCTTCTTTAACCACTTCTTTAATGGCTGCAAAGGCCGGAGCGCTCAACAATCCAGACAACAGGCCTGCAAGTAATATTTTTTTCATATTATATTCTTCTACAGTCACTGTGCCAAAAGCACAGTGACCTTCATTGAAATTACAGACCAAAAGTCGAGCGTTTGCCTGCCTTACGGATTTCTTTCTCGCCAGTCCACTCTACGATACCAGTTTGCAGGTTTTGCAATTTAAAAGTGAACTTGTAATACACATCACTCTTGCCACCGGCATTCTTCACAATACTCGACAAGTTGCCATTTAGCATAAATTCGGCACCAATATGACCACCGGCACGTACTGCTGTTGATTGGTTCACCATACCGCTTTGCTTTTGATAAGCTAGCTGCTGTGCCACCGCATTCACCGATTTCATATCAACAAAACGAAATTTTCCAGAATTGATTAGTTTGTTCTGAATACTGTCAGTAATCGATTCGGTATCGATATGTTCCTGGGTTTTGTTATGAATCCGATCAAGGACAATGACCGGACGGCGGTTTTGGGTCATTTGCACCACTGGCGGGAACATCAACATGTCATCCACCATTTTGGCTGCAATCATTTGCAAGTCAGTTGAACCAAAGTCTGTGGTTAAGGTTTCGACTGCTTGGGCATCACCATAACTTACTGAACCAGTAGAGGCACAGCCACTAAGCAGTGTCGTAGTTGCCAATGCGGCGAAAATCAATTTTGCGTTCATTTCAAGTCTCTCTTATTTTTTCAAATACACAACAACATCAACAGCAGATGGATTTGGCGCCAAGGACTGCACACCTTTGGTTTCACGTCCGGTTAACTGGATCGGCTTCCAGATGGCACCTTCAGGATTAACTTCCACACCTTGTGCATCCACCCAAACAATCTTGTAGCTAAAATCTTTATTGTTAAAACGGCGGTTTTTGATCGCGATTGAAGCACGCTTTAAATCACCAACCAAGCTCATATTCACACGTTCCACAAAGACTTCCGTAGTTAATACCGGATTATTGGTAATGGTGCGGATACTCATTTCATTATTGGCATTGGTTTGGGTAGATAAGGCATTCGGTGCGGTACAACCCACCATGAACAGCGCCCCTAAACCAAGTACAGCAAAGCTAAATTGACGTTTCATATTGTTCCCTTATTTATGATTAATGTGGAATGGTGCTTACACTAGCCGTAATTTTGTCATTAACATGATGGGCATAGACAAACACTGTTTGATTGGCTTTCACATCTAGGGTGACCGGAGAGCTAGATACACTCCCGCTAGAAAGTTGTAAATTATGTTTGCCCGGCGTTAAATTTAAGCGCGCAATCTGGGCATTACTCGGCAAGGTACTCCAGCCACGCAAGTCAGCACGCTCAGTCGCCATATTTAAGACGTTACCGGCAAGTTGACCAAACACACCAAACTGGTTACCAAGTTCTTTTTGTGCGGCATATTTTGCAGTGGCGCGCAGCACCTGACTGCTCACATTCGCCATAATTTTTTCTTTGAGGTCCTTGACGGCCAAAGCACCAATATCACTAATCACATAACTGTCTTGTAAAGCTTTATTATTGACTTTCACTTTCAGGCTAGTTGGTATCACATAGGTACTTGGTTCATAGGTCGCAAAAGCAATATTGATTAAACCGCCCGGTGTAGGGACATCAATTTTATTTTCCACCTTTTGCGGTACAATTCCCTGTTCGATAAATACAATCACCGGAACACTACCCTTCTTATGCTGTGTGACCAGTTGATCCAGACGTTTCACGTCTTCGGAAATTTGCTTATCTGGTTGTAACTCATAAGCTTTCTTATAATCAACCAAGGCATCATTGTATTCACCCAAGGTTTCCCATAAATTGGCTGCCATATAAAAAGCGTAGGCATTCTGATAGCTGTTCTTAATCTTGCCGGCTATGGGGTCCAGACCGACAAAAGCTTCATCCAGCACACTTAGATTCTTCTCTGCTTCCGTGTTTTTAGCTACTTTGTCTTTTTTCTTTTCTAGTTCTTTTTGGTGCAACAATTCGATTTCACGCTGGAGGCCCTGAGCCACGCGCATTTCTACCGCAGCAGCTTCCAGATCCTTTAAGAAAATATAGTTTTTAGCTTGGGAAATATGCGCCAGCACCTGCTCATGTGCTGGTACCAGATAAGGCACTACAGAGTCATTGCTGACCATGGCAAGAGCCTTAAACCCCATTCGGGACACACTAATTTTGGCCCGATTTTTTTGTTTTTCTAACAGCGTAAAGGCTTGCTTATAATAATCTCGGCTTTCTTCATATTGATGGTTAACTTGTAATAAGCGGGCTTGTTCAAGTAAATATAAAACTCCATCCTTTGAATCAGCTTTGTCCTTAAACTGAGTAATGAGGTTTTCAGATAAAGCGCTATTCAAATGACTACGGAAAAAACTACCTTCTTCATTATAACTACTAAATACTGCTGCCTGTGAAGTGACCGACACAGAAAATAGCGCAGAAATTAAAGTCCCTTTTAAAATATGATGCATAACAACCCCATTAAAAAAATAAATTAAAGATGAAAATTTCTGCATTCTACGAACAAAGCAATATGGTTTCAATATGTATATTTTGTATAATAATTGAAATATTCTGTACAATATATCGCAAATTTATTACATAAATAAACAAATATTATAGTTTGTTATCTAATATTGACCATTTTTTAATCACTAGAAACTATGTATCGAAATATAGTTAGAGCTTAATTAATGAGCTGAGATTGTAATAACTTGCCTTTAGTTTTCAGATAAATTCTATTTAAAAGCAAGAAACTATATATAGTCTACTTAATGTGGTTCCGTTAATTAGACCACTCAATTCAGTTTTATAAGTGATAAATCCGCTCTAAATATTTAAATTATGCTGCCATTACTTTTAGTAAATGTTGATCATAAAATTCATTTGGTGTTGCCTTATTCAAACTTGAATGAGGACGTATCATGTTATAAAAATCCAAATATTCAGCAATTGATTGTTTCGCTTGTTTAACCGTATCGTAAGCCTTCAAATAGACTTCCTCATGCTTCACGCTGCGCCATAAACGCTCAATCATTACATTATCCATCCATCGTCCTTTCCCATCCATACTGATACGGATATTTCGCAATTTTAACTCATTCAAAAATGCCTCGCTTGTGAATTGACTGCCTTGGTCTGTATTAAACACCTCTGGACAACCATATTTCACAATTGCTTCTTGCAACGCATCTATGCAAAAGTCTGTTTCCATACTGATCGATACTCGATGAGCCAGTACTTTACGACTATGCCAATCTATAATTGCACACAGATAGACAAAGCCTTTAGCCATAGGAATGTAGGTGATATCTGTACACCAGACTTGATTAGAGTGATCGATGACCATGTTTTTCAACAGATATGGGAAAATACGGTGTGCAAGATTAGGCTTACTGGTATTTGTTTTTGGATACAAGGCATGTATTCCCATCAAGCGCATTAAACGTCGGACTTTACGCCGACCTATTTGATGCCCTTGACGCTGTAGCATATCTCGTATCATTCGACTGCCCATAAATGGGTAGTCGAGATGAATTTCATCGATCAGACGCATCCAACTCAAATCAGTTGATGAAATCTCTTTGGGCTTGTAATACAACGTACTGCGATTGATTTAAATCAATTGCGATTGTTGTCGTACCGAAAGTTGATGGGTCTTATCGATCATTTTTTGCCGCTCAGCTGCCCTATTTTTCTGAGCGCACCTTCTAAAAAATCAATTTGCAATGCCTGATGTCCTATCTTGGCATGTAGAGCTTTGAGGTCAATCTCTGGTTCTTGTTGTGCTGTTGGTCGTGAAAAAATATTGACTGATTGCTCAAGCAGTTGATTTTTCCAATCGATGATTTGGTTTTGATGTAAGTCGAATTGAGTAGAAAGTTCAGCGAGTGTGTGGTCGCCTTTAATTGCTGCGAGAGCAACTTTAACTTTAAACTCTGCTGAATGATTACGACGTTTTCTTCGTGTCATGGTTGACTCCAAAAACAAGCATTTCCCATGCTTATTGGGGAGTAGATTATCACTTATAGGCGTGGTCTAAAATCCTAGACCCACATCAACTTTTAACCATGAATGATCTATTGTTATTATTTAATTCATTCCACCACAATATATTTAATATTTTTTATTAAAATTTAAGTAAGTTTTTACTCGGTTTATCTGGCTGTTTTAACATAAATAAAAAACGCTTAAAACTACCTCCCATCATTTAAATAAAATCACTGAAGGTCTTTTTAAAAGGAATTTTAAAACCGGCCTTAACCTGTTCATGCCTGATTTACCCCATATCCAAGTTGTCAGCCTAAGCATTTTATGGGATAACT
Organism: Acinetobacter lwoffii; assembly: GCF_024129595.1. GTDB lineage: Bacteria > Pseudomonadota > Gammaproteobacteria > Pseudomonadales > Moraxellaceae > Acinetobacter > Acinetobacter lwoffii_O. Next base: position 146,415 of record NZ_JAMXXS010000003.1, read on the forward strand.
AGCAGGAAGAAAGCCGCTGTTTGAGTGATTACAATTAGGCCCGTAGGCCATGCTTCACTTTTTCAGACTGCATAGCATACTGACTTTGGGAGAAATGCTCAGGTGACCAAACAGTTTCTGACACATCGTTGTCTGATTGCACCGCCGCATGCGAATGATGATTTTTTTGCCCAGACGGTCATTTATCTCGCGCGTCATGATGAAGATGGTGCCCAAGGCATCATTATCAATCGACCTGCCGGCATTCAAATTAAAGAATTGCTGAATGATCTGGATATTGAAGCAGATAATGTCAATCCGCATGAGGTATTGCAAGGTGGCCCTTTGCGCCCTGAAGCCGGCTTTGTCTTGCATACTGGTCAGCCGACCTGGCATTCCTCCATCGCCGTAGGTGAAAATGTCTGCATTACCACTTCCAAAGATATTCTGGATGCCATTGCGCATAATGAAGGGGTCGGTCGCTATCAGATTGCCCTCGGTTATGCCAGTTGGGGCAAACACCAGCTGGAACAGGAAATTGCCCGTGGTGACTGGCTGATTTGTGATTCCGATATGGATCTGATTTTCAACTTACCTTATAACGACCGTTGGGATGCTGCCTATAAAAAAATGGGTGTAGACCGCAACTGGTTATCTTCCGAGATTGGACATGCCTGATGTAAACGTGCCACAAACCATTATGGCGTTTGATTTTGGTACACAAAAAATGGGAATGTCAGTTGGACAATCCCTGATTGCAAGTGCCAATCCCCTGCCCTTATTTCCCATGAAAGATGGTATCCCCAACTGGGATGAACTGCTCAAAATCGTGAAAAGCCATCAACCGAATTTATTTCTGGTCGGTTTGCCATTGAACATGGATGATAGTGAATCCGAGCTGTCGACACGGGCGCGAAAATTTGCCCGCCGTTTACGTCATCAGACCAATATTGAAACCTGGATGGTGGATGAACGTCTGACCACCCGTGAAGCACGCGATGAGCTGGATCATTATCAGGCGCAAGGTCGCGGCAAGAAACTCTCTGCCGACAGTATTGCGGCTGCCTTGTTGATTGAAAGCTGGTATCGTCATCCTGCCGGGATCACGCCTTAATCTGTTTTGAAAATTTTTTAAAACAGCATCCTTCAGGGTGCTTTTTTATGCTCCAAAATGCTTCTTAAGGATAAAAATAACGAAAGGTCAGGTTAATTCGTGGTGTCAAAACTTTGCTGGTTTTGCTAATACTGTGCTTCCAGTGTTGCTGTGTCGCGCCACGCATCACAATTAATTGCCCACTATGTAACAGCACATCGACTTTATCACTGCGAATTTTATGCTTAAAGCTCATTTTGCGGGTGGCTCCCAGACTCAGAGAAGCGATGACATTTTCCCGAGAAGTACCTGTATATAAAGCCGGCTCATCATCACTATGCCAACCCAAGCCTTGAGAACCATCTTCATACAAATTGGCCAGACAGGAATTAAAGGGATGACCGACCAGAATTTCAATATGTTGCTTTAAACGGAATAATCCGGGTGTCCATACTTGAGCTTGTTTAAGCGTACCAGAATAACGATACTGATAATGTTCATCGCCATACCAGACCACCTGGCGACCGGTGACATGGTGCTTGCCAAATAAATGCACTTCATCATATTGCCAGGCCAGCTGACTGAGAAAATGCTGTAGATACTGTTGGCTTTGTTCCTCATCCAAAATCAAGCCATAATCCTCCACTACCCCATCAAAAGGTAATACATTGGCTTGCGGCTGGGGTGCAAATAAATCGAGCGTCATATCAATCAGATCCAGTATCCACATGAAAATACTGACATTCGACCTAAAGGATTACAACTGCTCTTCACAAATGACTACAACATTTATGCTTGTGGCTGGCATGATTCCTGCCTAGACTGAATTCAACTTTCACAATAAAAATAATCCTTTTATGAACTTATGGCAGCTGTTTCAGAAACTTCGTCCCTTTGTTCAGCCTTACCGGTTGCTGGTGATTGCCACGCTGATTCTGACCCTGATTGGCTCATTCACCGCACAGGTCAATGCCATTACCTTGCAATATGCGGTCGACAGCATCAATTCGCTACTCGAAGCCGGTCAAGGACTGGAGCAAGGCTGGCATATTCTGATCACGATTTCGGCAATTTTGCTCGGCAAAGAAATTATTAATGCCTTTGTCCAGTTCGGGCAGAAGTTCTATGGAGAGAAACTGCGAATTTTTGTCTCTCAGGATCTGGCCCAAGGGATTATTGAAAAGTTTTTAAAATATCGTTTGGAATTTTTTAATCAGGAAAATAATCAGGCCGGTAAATTACAGACCCGGATTGACCGTGGTATTGGTTCACTGACCCGTCTCGTTCAGATCTTCTTTATTGATATTTTACCGTTATTTACCAGTGCCATTGTGGCTTTGGGGTTAATGTATTATGCCAATGTTTATGTCGGTCTGGTTGCAACTGCCATTGTCCCGATCTATTTCTGGCTGACCTATAAACAGGCGCAAAAACTCGGGGGCTGGCGCCGCAGTCTTCGCGATGGCCGGGAGAAAAAGAGTCAAGGCATTCTCAGCATCATCAATTCGATTACCGTAATCAAATCCTTTAACCGCGAATCGATTGAATCGGAAAAGCAGTTGGGATTACAGCGCGAACTGACCGACAATCAGATGAAAACCCGCCAGACCAGTTTCCTGTTTGATGGCCTGAAAACTTTTCTGGAACAGATCGGGATTGTACTCATCATTATTCTAACCTCCTACTTTGTGCTGGATGGTCAGATGAGTATTGGCATGATCATGTTTCATGTGCTGCTATTTAATAATGTCTCTGCCCCAATCCGATCCCTGCACCGGATTTATGATGAAGTAAATGACGCCATGATCTATTCAGAAAGCTTTTTCAAGATTCTGGAAGCAGATGATGAAATTGAACAAAGCGGTCAGCAGAAACCGATTGTCCAAGGAAAATTTGAACTGAGTGGCGTGAATTTTTATTATCCAAACGGCCACCATGCCCTGAAAGATATTGATATGGAAATTCGTCCCAATAAAATTACCGCCTTGGTGGGCTTATCGGGTGCCGGAAAATCCACCCTGATCAGTTTGCTGGATAAATTTTATGAACCACAGCAAGGCCAGATCAAACTGGATGGCATTGACCTGAAAGATTATGACACCCAATATCTACGCGATCATATTGGTCTGGTCTTACAAAAAAACCATATTTTTCAGGGCACCATCTTTGACAATATCCGTTACGGCAAAACTACTGCCTCAATGGAAGATGTAATTGAGGCGGCAGAAAAAGCCTCGATTCATGAGCAGATTTTACAGTTACCGGATGGCTATAACAGCGATGCCTTGATGCTGTCTGGCGGCCAGCAGCAACGGATTGCCTTGGCACGGATGTTCCTGAAAAATCCACCGATCATTTTTCTGGATGAACCGACGGCGAGTCTGGATGCAATTGCCACGGAACAGATCAAAAAAAGTCTGGACCAGATCAAGCAAGGCCGTACCGTGATCATCATTTCGCATAGCCTGTCGCAGATTATTGATGCGGATTATACCTATGTAATGAAAGAAGGAACGATTGCCGAACATGGTGAACACGACCAGCTTTATCATCAGCAAGGCGTATATAAGGAAATCTTTGATGCGATGGCCAAAAGCCTGAATATTGAAAAAATTGCCAAAACTTTTGAAGATGATGCTGAGGAAGAAACTCATAGTTAGCTTTTCTATCCCAATAAAAAACCTCCGAGCTGGAGGTTTTTTTATTTAAGTCTGGAACGTTTAACGCTGAACTTTCTGTTCAATTTCTTCAACGCTGGTATGACGCACATCAAAACCTTTGACCATATAGATCACCTGTTCCGAAATATTCCGGGCATGATCGCCAATTCTTTCTAGCGAACGCAGCACCCATAATACATTGATGACACGACTGATATGCCGCGGATCTTCAATCATATAAGTCATAAGCGTACGTGTGGCTGATTGATACTCACGGTCAATATCCGCATCTGCCAACATGACCTTCAAAGCTTGATCTACATCCAGACGCGCAAAAGCATCCAGTGCATCATGAATCATCACCCGCACCTGGTTGCCAATATGCCGGGTTTCCATATAACCGCGCGGTGAGCCGCCCTCTTCACATAAGCTTTGTGCAATTCGGCCTATTTTCGAGGCTTCATCGCCAATCCGTTCCAGATCGGTATTGGCCTTGGACATGGCAAGCACCATACGTAAATCAATCGCGGCAGGATGACGGCGCGCCAGAATCAGGGTCAGCGCTTCATCAATATCTCGTTCCATCTGATTGACGACATTATCTTGAAACTGCACATCTACTGCCATTGAGACATCTGTGTCCAATAGGGCATGAATGGCATTAGCTACCTGCTGTTCTACCAGTCCGCCCATCGTCATGAATTTGGTATTTACGTCCTGCAGTTCTTCATTAAATTGCGAAGAAATGTGATGACTTAATACAGGATTATTTGGACACAAGGAAAGCTACTCCTGAACGATAGAGGACAATGATCAATAATAAATCATATTAAAGCATATCTATGATGAAAGTTTGATGACAATAGTAGCCTCATAGAGGCTGAGGCGAATCATATTCAATCAGCCAGGCATTCAGCTCTGCCAGTTCCTTTTCGGTTAACTGCCCGACCGAGGCCTGCAATTGCAGCACATGCAACAGATAATCATATTTGGCATTCAAATAATCGGTCTTGGCAGAAAAGGCATTACGCTGTGCCAGCAACACATCGACCATGGTTTTTAAGCCTTCCTGATATTGGGCTCTGGACGCTTGTGAGACAATTTCCGAAGAGTCCATCGCGGCTTTACGTGCATTCAGTTTGGCCTGATCGGTTTCTACCTGCATAAAGGACTGTTTCACATCGGTATTGGCTTTACGGATGGCTGCATCCAGTTGCGCTTCACTTTTTTGCACATTAACGCCGGCCTGACGGATACTTTTTTGCGTGCGTCCACCGCTAAATACATTCCAGTTCACCTCCACCCCAATTTGGTCGAAATCTCCATTGCTGGACATGATCGTAACCGGACTTTGCTTTAAATAGCCATAGGTTCCGACCGCTTCGACCTGCGGATAGAGCGCAGCCTGTTCGACCCGTTTGGCATCTTCAGAATAGCGCTTTTGCAGACGCGCTTGCAGAATATTCAGATTTTGGCTTTGTGCTAATTCGGTCCAGGACTGCATATCACTTGGAACCGGTTTCTGGAACTGGAAATCGTTGCGTAATACCGCCAGATTTTCCTGATAAGGGCCGATTAACTGTGCCAGCTGTTCTTGGGCCAGTACCAGCTGAACTTGAGTCGAAATCCGGTTGGCTTGGGCACTTTGATACTGGGCATTGGCTTCACTGACCTCACTACGCGCCACCAAACCTTCTTTCAGCTTAGCATTCATCATGCGTAACTGTTCAGACAGCGCCTGCTCTTCCTGTAAATAAGCCGTAGTCAAAGACTGCTGCCGCAAGACATTAAAATAGGCTTCGGCCACCTGTAAAATATGCTGCTGTTTTTGCAGACGCAGATTGACTTCACTGAGTTCGACCGAGGTTTTAACCTGCTTATAACCTTGCCAGGCATCCCAGCGAAATAAAGGTTGGCGTGCGGTTAAGGCCACCTGACGGCTGGTGGTACTGGAACTTTGCAACTCACCAAATTCAGCAGGCAAACCTTCAGACTCTGAGTTGTTGACGGACTGGTTTTTACGGGTGACATTGCCTGAAAGGGACACGGTCGGCAGCAAATTGCCGCTGGCAATCCCCAGATTGAGCTGATCGGCCTGATACTGCAACACATTCGCCTGCCAGTTCGGGTCATTTTGCTGGGCGCGCGCATAGGCTTCTTGCAAATCCAGTGCAAAAACTGCCGGACTACTTGCCAATATCCCCGCCATGACACTGAGTTTTAGTTTCATTTTATAGTGTTCATCCCTAACAGCCATTCAGATCAAAAAATGCTGGCGCTTTAAGCTAAGCCATACTAAAGAGATCTCTTGAATTTTTACGTATGATTTTTATTAACTTTTTAATATAACTATCGCGTTTTATTCACGATTAATTCAATTTTCAAGATCTCTGTCTGCAATGTAACAAAGCAATTCACAATACTAAACATAGTATTTTAATTTGATCTATACAATATACCTCCCAGTAAGGCCGTTATTTTCTGAATTCACCTATATATACAGAGTCCTGAAGCATAGTGTTAATGCCATTCCCGTCGATATTCAAAGCCTGTTTGCTTGCTGGTAGCGTGCTGCTTCTTGGGGGCTGCCAACAGCCTTCAGATCCACAGATCCAGGTCGAACAGACTGAGACGAAGCAAACGCAAAGTCCAGTCAGTGACTTTAGCCTCATGTGCCAGAATATTGAAAAAAATATGTCCCAGATTAATGACCAGCGCACGACGTTTGCGCTGGAACAAATTAATCAGGATCTTAAAGTGTGCCTGCCGTTGATGGAATTGGCGGAGCAGAAGCACCTGATGCAACGCTCTACCGAAATGTATCAGCGCTTTTTAAAGGTAGATCGCACCGAATTTCAGCAACGCGCCTTTGAGCAGTATGCACTGGAAATGGCCCAGCATCCGACCATTCAGCATGCGCATTTTCAACAGCTCACCTCACGTGACCAGTATCTGTTAAAACACAAGGGGCAGGCTTATGTAGAACTGCTGGATCTGGGTGATGGCACTTTACATTATCGCCGCAGCCCGGAATATCTGGTGCGTATTTTTGCCCCTTATTTACCAGCCGCTGAAAAAGCCTTTATTGAAAATCTGGCGGAACAGAATATGGAGCCGGTGCTGACGGAAAAACGCCTGCAGATTGAAGCCGCTGATATTGCAGCCCGCAGTCTGCTTTGGGAAGACTATCTCAAGACTTATCCGAATAGTAGTTATAAACGCGATGCCGAATATCTGCTGAAGCAATACACCTATTTCCTGTTTAGAGGTACCGAGCAATCGCCGGTGTCTGAAGATTATCACGATCGTTATGCCGTGGATACCAGTCATCTGGAAACCATTATCGGGCTGTCGAGTGGCCAGAAATCAACGCTGTCCACACAGGCACGCCTGTTTCTGGAATTTCTGGACATGACTCCGGAACAGCGCCAGCAAACCTTGCCTGCCGATTATAGAAACCGTTCGGAAGCAGAACAGATTCTGTACTATGCCCAGATCAGTCCGCCCTCACAAAAATACGATAAGGACTGCTTTACCGATGCCATCTGTATCTAGTTGGGATCAGTTTCACCTTCAATCAGTAGGACCATGTCTAAATCAATCCTCGCTTAAAGTTGAGCGATTTAGACCTGTTTATTCTGCCTAAACTGAGCTAAGCTTTAGCCTCGCTTGACGGAGCGCGAGTAATGCCTCGCTGAGATCATGTGATTCCTTTTATCATTATCAGGAATTGAGCATGAGTACCGTTGAACCTGATCAGGTTAATACCTGCGTAGGAATCAAGCCAGCTAAAAACCCAGCCCTTGCTTTATCTGTTCAGGATAAATCTGCCTACGTTTTTGGTCGTGCTTGATTCGTTGATGTCATTCATAAGGATCATAGCCATGAACCAGTTAACGAATCTTTCTTCTGAAACTTCTCTCTCCACTCATGAACAGGAAGCACGCGATTTAACGCGAATTCTGCCTGCCTCACGTAAAGTCTATCTGCCAGGCTCGCGTCCTGATATTCAGGTGCCGATGCGGGAAATTTCCTTAAGTGAAACCCCGACAGGCTTAGGCGGTGAATACAATCCGCCCTTGATGGTTTATGACACCTCTGGTGTGTATACCGATCCCAATGTGACGATTGACCTGAATAAAGGCCTGCCGAATGTTCGTGACAGCTGGATTGAACAGCGCAACGATAGCGAAATTCTGGATCAGCTCAGTTCTGAATTTGGCCGCCAGCGTTTACGCGATATCCGTACCGCCGCAATCCGTTTCGCCCATATCCAGAAACCTCGCAAAGCCAAATGCGGCCGCAACATCACCCAGATGCATTATGCCAAGCAAGGCATCATCACTCCGGAAATGGAATACATCGCCATTCGTGAAAATCTGCGTCAACTCGATGGTGTCGATATGCGCCAGCATCCGGGCCAGAATTTTGGTGCAAAAAACCTGACTGAAATTACGCCAGAATTTGTGCGTCAGGAAGTCGCCGCCGGCCGCGCGATTATTCCGGCCAATATCAATCATCCGGAACTGGAACCGATGATCATCGGGCGTAATTTTCTGGTCAAAATCAATGCCAATATTGGTAATTCTGCACTCGGTTCAAGTATCGAAGAAGAAGTCTCGAAAATGACCTGGGCGACACGTTGGGGCGCAGATACGATTATGGACCTCTCGACCGGCCAGAATATTCATGAAACCCGTGAATGGATTATCCGCAACTCTCCTGTACCAATTGGAACCGTACCGATCTATCAGGCACTGGAAAAAGTCAATGGTGTGGCCGAAGACCTGACCTGGGAGATCTTTAAAGACACCCTGATTGAACAGGCTGAACAAGGTGTGGACTATTTCACCATTCATGCCGGCGTGCTTTTAAGATATGTACCGCTGACTGCCAACCGTTTGACCGGTATCGTATCGCGTGGCGGTTCGATCATGGCGCAGTGGTGTCTGGCACATCATCAGGAAAACTTCTTGTATACCCATTTCGATGAAATCTGCGAGATCATGAAAGCTTATGACGTATCGTTTAGTCTCGGCGATGGCCTACGTCCGGGCTGTGTGCAGGATGCCAATGACGAAGCGCAATTTGCCGAACTTCGAACTTTGGGCGAACTGACCCACCGTGCCTGGGAGCATGATGTTCAGGTGATGATTGAGGGCCCGGGCCATGTCCCGATGCATATGATCAAGGAAAATATGGATCTGCAACTGGAAGTCTGTAAAGAAGCACCCTTTTATACCTTGGGGCCACTCACCACCGATATCGCACCGGGTTATGACCATATTACTTCGGCAATAGGAGCCGCGATGATTGGCTGGTACGGCACCGCAATGCTGTGTTATGTGACGCCGAAAGAGCATCTCGGTTTACCCAATAAAAAGGATGTCAAAGACGGCATTATTACCTACAAGATTGCCGCACATGCAGCCGATCTGGCCAAAGGTCATCCGGGTGCGCAAGCCCGGGATAATGCCCTGTCCAAGGCGCGTTTTGAGTTCCGCTGGGAAGACCAGTTTAACTTGAGTCTGGATCCGGACACGGCGCGCAGCATGCATGATGAAACCATGCCGAAAGCCGCGCATAAATCCGCGCACTTTTGTTCCATGTGCGGACCAAAGTTCTGTTCAATGAAGATTAGCCAGAATGTTCGTGATTATGCCAGTCAACAGGCTAATCCTGATCAGCCAGCAAGCTCTCAGGCCGAAATTGAAGCCGGCATGGATCAGATGAAAGCCAGCTTCCACAACTCTGGTCAAAATTTATACCACAAACTATAAAACTGTAAAAAAAACAGTTGTCTTCAAAAAAAACTCAGATAGGATGAAAATAAATCAACTCATTCTATCTGAGCATATGAATATTATTAAACAGGCCTCTTATAATAAAAAAGACTTTAGCGTAGAGGCACGTGAGTTCTTGTACCGGGGATTTATTCAGGTAGAAAAAGTCAGCCTGAAACACCGTTTATTTAATCAGGAAAGCTCAACCCCTATTTTGCAACGTGAGCTGATTCATCGGCCAGAAGCAGCGGGTGTGCTGATGTACAACCATCAACAGCAGAAATTCGGCCTGATTGAACAGTTCCGGATTGGCGGACTGGACGATGTCGATTCTCCTTGGCAACTCGAAGTGATTGCTGGCGTTCTGGATGGCAATGAAGCACCCGAAGTATGCATCCGTCGCGAAGCACTCGAAGAATCAGGCTGTACTCTGGATGAGCTACAGCACATTTTCAGCTTCTATCCTTCCGCAGGTGCATGTTCCGAACTGTTTCATTTATATGTGGCCCAAACTGAATTGCCTGAACAGGGCGGTATTTTTGGCATGCCGGATGAAGGTGAAAATATCCAGCTGCATATTCTGGATTATGCCGATATTCCGTCCTTGCTCACGAATGGTCGCTTAAGAAATGCACCTGTCATTATGGCCTTGCAATGGTTGCAACAACATATTCATACTGCAGGAATATGTCTAAGGGGAAAGACATGAGTTTTCAGCAGTCAAGCACACAGCCGGATTGGACCATTATCCAGATTTCTGATACTCATCTGATGGATCGGGAAGAGCTGGAATTTGCCCGGATGAATCCCGAGCAGAGTTTTCATGAAGTGATGCAGCAGATCCAACAACGTTTCCCCCAAATGGATGCACTGATTCATACCGGTGATCTGGCGCAGGTGCCGGTCGAGCAGACTTATCAACGCTATTTAGCATTTGTTCAGTCTTTAAACGTGCCGTATTATCAGATTCCAGGTAACCATGACGATTCTCGGGTGTTCCCTTTTCACCAGAATGCGAATCAGGTACATGCCATTCATTTTGGCACCTGGACCATGATCCTGTTAAATAGTGCCGTTCAAGGCAAGATCGATGGCTGGGTAGAACAAGCTCAACTTGATCAATTGGACCAATTATTGCTTGAATTTAAAAATCAGCATGTCATTGTGGCTTGCCATCATCATCCTTTTGCGATGAAATCGCACTGGATTGATCAGCACCGGCTGAAAAATGCTGAAGATCTGAAAGATGTACTGGCTCGGCATCAGAATATCAAACTGGTACTATTTGGTCATGTGCATCAGGATTCCTGTAACGAATGGCATGGTATCTACTTTTTATCCACGCCATCGACCAGTGTACAGTTTAAACCTAAAAGCGAAGATTTCGCGCTAGATCAGGCTGCACCAGGTTATCGTGTATTACATTTGCAACAAAATGGTGAGTTTGATACCTATATTGAACGGGTGGCATTGAGCCAGCAAAATATTAATACCGAAATTTCAGGTTATTAACTTTTCAATTTGTTTTTTTTGCATTACTTTATTGCAACCAAAGGAAATGTGATATGCATAGTCCAGACATCAAAGACTATCAATAAGCATAAAAAGTCTATATGATGACGGCCCCCATAGGAGGATAATCTTTCTACAGGGTGGATAGAAAACTGCATATCACCATATTTTTTGCGTAGCAATCATACGCATAGATGAGGAATGCCCTAAATGGCGAATGACAACCAAAATCAAGTCTTAGACAATCAAACTGATGTTGTAGAAGAGAAAGCTGCAAAGCGCGTACGCAAATCTAAGCCTAAAACGACTGACGGTGGTTCTACTGCTAGCTTATTTGGTATTGAACCTTATCAACCTAAAAAAAATGAAGAATACATGTCTGAAGGTCAGCTTCAGCATTTCCGCCAAATCTTGCTGGCTTGGAAAGCTGAGTTGATGTCAGAAGTGGATCGTACCCTGAATACGATGCAAGACGAAAATACTGCTCTTCCAGATGTGAATGACCGTGCCACTCAGGAAGAAGAGTTTGCGATTGAATTACGTACCCGTGACCGTGAACGTAAACTGATTCGTAAAATCGAACAGTCGATCGAAGCAATCCAGAATGATGACTATGGTTTCTGTGAAACTTGTGGTATCGAGATTGGCTTGCGTCGTTTAGAAGCACGTCCAACGGCTACTTTATGTATTGACTGCAAAACCCTTGCAGAGATCAAAGAGAAGCAAAATAACGGTTAAGTATGTCTGTAAATAATCCTCCCCTAACCCCTCCTTTAAAAAAGGAGGGGGACAACAGGATGGCTTATGTGGGCCGGTTCGCGCCATCGCCAACCGGCCCTTTGCATTTTGGCTCCCTCATTACCGCAGTTGCCAGTTACTGCGATGCCAAAGCCAATCAAGGCACATGGCTGGTCCGGATTGAAGACACCGATATTCCCCGCATTTATCCCGGCAGCGAAGAGCATATCCTGCGTGCCATGGAAGTCTTTCAGCTTGAACCTGATGCCGAAATCATTTTCCAGAAAGACCGTTTAGATATTTACGAAGGTGTCATTCAGCAATTACGTCAGCAAGGTCTGGTTTATGCCTGCCAATGCACCCGTAAAATGCTCGGTTCCAATCATATCTATCAGGATACCTGCCGCGACTTGGGTCTGGCTTTTGAACATCAGGCTATTCGTTTAAAAATTGAAGATGTTGAAATCTGTTTTGAAGACCGGCTACAAGGTCGGCACTGTTCAGAACTGAAAAAAGATCTGGGCGATTTTGTCTTAAAACGTCGTGATGGCATTATCAATTACCAGCTGGCAGTAGTAGTCGATGACTATTTGCAAGGCATGACTCATGTGGTACGTGGGGCTGATCTTTTAGATAATACCGAACGGCAAATCTATCTGGGACAGTTACTCGGTTATCCGCGTCTGAGCTATATGCATCTACCGCTGGCAATGAATGATCAGGGGCAAAAACTGTCAAAACAGAATCTGGCCCAAGCACTGGATTTAACTCAGGCACCCCAATTATTAAAACAGGCACTTCAGGCTTTGCATCAGGCTGAAGTTGATTTGGACACTCCCGATCGGATGCTGCAACAGGCGGTAGTACAATGGGACATTGAGCGGATTCCACATACAACTGAGCTACAAGGTCACTATTTATAAAAACAGCTTTTCACTTAAGCTAGACTTCTAGAATGAAAAATTGATAGGAAGAAGAGTATGTTTTTTATTTTTGGCGTCGGCCCTAAAACCAAAACAATTGAGAAAAGCCAGTTTCTGTGTCCGGTCTGCCGTACTCGTTCGGGCTATGAGCTAAAACAGCAGCGTAATTATTTTTCTTTATTTTTTATACCCTTGATTCCACTTTCCAAGCCTAAATCTGCTTTTGTGACCTGTTCCAATTGTGGAACCGCAATGCCGAGCACGGTACTGGACCATGCTCAGCCAGAGCCAGGACGAAACTCCAATCTAGAAGCTTGATTCTTCGCGGCTTGGATTGACCTGACGCGTGGTCGAATCAATTTTCAGAATCAGACTGATCATGACCGCACAGATAATCAGGGATGAACCGCCATAACTAATAAATGGCAAGGTCAAACCCTTGGTCGGCAACATGCCCATATTCATACCGGCATTCACCAGAATCTGTAACAGGAAAATGATACTGATGCCATAAGCCAGATAGCCGGCACGCAAATATTGATGCTGCAAGGCGCGGTGTCCAATGCGAATACAGCAAACCAGCATGGTGAAGGACAAGATCAGGATGGTTGAAATGCCTAAAAAGCCAAATTCTTCACCCAAAATTGCCAGCATGAAATCGGTATGCGCCTCAGGCAAATAAGACATTTTCTGGATACTATGTCCCAAGCCTACCCCTGCCCATTCCCCACGGCCAAAGGCCATAAGGGCATTAGAGAGCTGATAACCGGTGCCTAAGGGATCTTCCCAAGGATTCGAAAAAGACAGCAGACGTTGCAGACGATACGGTTCCAACAGAATCGCGGCAGCAAATGCGCCGACCAAGGTCATAAAAGCCACACCGAACTGAATCCACGGCGCACCCGCCAGAAAGAACACGCCAAGCATGGTTAAGGTAATTACCACGGTTGCACCCAAGTCAGGCTCGAGAATAATCAAACCGACGGTAGCACCCATGATGGCACTTAAACGGACCAGACCCTTGATATTATTCCGTACTTCTTCCGCACGGCGCACCACGTAGTCTGCAGTAAAAATTGCCATCATCACTTTGGCGACTTCCGAAGCCTGTAAGGTAAAGCCTGCGATCCGAATCCAGCGTTTGGAACCATTGACTTCCGTCCCGACAAATAGCACGGCCACCAAAAGTACGATGGTAATAATCCACAAAAAGAAAGTGTTATTAAACCAGACTTTTAAGGGGATTTTATAAGCCAGAAAAGCTGCTACGGCAGCGACAAAAATCGAAATCCCATGTCGGCTAATATAGTGAAACGGATTTTCATGCATACGTTCTGCATAGGGCATCGAGGCCGATGCCACCATGATCGAACCAATGCAGAGCAAAGCCAACACACAGAAAATCAATACATTCCGTGGATTCACTTCAGCAGGTATTCTGGGTACCCACTGCGTATAAAATTGATTTAATTTATTGATCGTAGTCTGAGCAAACCCAGCCATATCACGAATCCTTGTTATTCTTAATTGAGTTCATTCACATACGCAACAAACTTGCGACCACGCTCAGGATAACCCGAGAACATATCAAAACTTGCGCATGCAGGAGACAATAGCACGACATCATGTGCCTGAGTGTGCTTTTGGCAGATTTCTACTGCCTGCTGCAAGCTGTCCGCATGAATCAGTTCAGTCGTACCCGCAATCGCTGCTTCAATGACGGGACGATCTTCACCGATTAATACCGCTACTTTGGCATATTTGCTTAATGATTCACGCAAGGCTTTAAAGTCCTGCCCTTTGCCCTGACCACCGAGAATAATCGCGACTTTACCGCCTTGGGCTTCAATGGCCATGCCGAGACCGTCCAGTGCTGCCAAGGTTGCGCCGATATTGGTACCTTTGGAGTCGTTATAATAACGTACGCCTTGCACTTCTTTAACGAATTCACAGCGATGTTCCAGACCTTTAAAGGTCTTTAAGGTATTCAACATGCTTTCCAGTGGCAGGCCAATCGCTTCACCCAGCGCCAGACAGGCTAAGGCATTGGCAACATTATGCGTGCCCTGCATATACATCTCGGTACTTTTCAGCAGACGCTCACGACCACGCGCCAGCCAGATGCTGCCATCCGTATCCTTGAGAATACCGTACTGGTTCATATCCGGTGCATTTAGACCAAAGCTTTGTATCGGTGTTACGTCTGGCACCAGAGGACGGGTCAAAGAGTCATCACGGTTATAGACGACTTTTTTTACACCCTGGAAAATCCGGTGTTTCGCCGTGTGATAACCCATCATATCGCCATGACGATCCAGATGATCTTCACTCATGTTCAACACCACCGCGACTTCAGCCGCCAGATTTGAGGTGGTTTCCAGCTGAAAACTGGACAGCTCGAGTATATACAGCTCAGGATCGTCTTTAGTCAGGTCTAGCGCAGGACGACCTAAGTTACCACCGATAGCGACTTTTTTACCTGCATCCGCTGCCATCAAGCCAATCAAGGTCGTCACGGTACTTTTGGCATTAGAACCGGTAATTGCTACGATTGGCTTGTCTGTACCACGGCGTAAAATCTGGATTTCACTGACTACTGGAATGCCCTTGTTGATGGCTGCCTGAATTTCAGGAAGTTTAGGATCAAGTCCTGGGCTGATCACGATTTCTTCCGCAGACAACAACAGCTCGGCATCAAACTGACCGAAACTGGTCTGAACTTCAGCGGGTATCTGCTCATGCCCTGGCGGGTTAGCTCTAGAATCTGTTACTGCAACGCGGTAGCCCTGACTATGCAAGAAATTGACTGCTGCAACACCTGATATTCCGAGTCCTGCAACGACTTTTAACCCACCACGTTGTATTAACATTTTCGCCCCATATTTTGGTCTATTTTGAAACTGACGAAATGGTAGCACTTTGCTGTTTTGAATGCCTTTTCTGATTGGCTTTTCTGCACATTTTTTTGTGTCCATGCGTAAAAAAACCGTCATGATCATGACGGTTTTTAAAATTTAGCTCGAAAAGGAAATTATTTCCATTTTACCGCTTGTTGGGCTGGCTTTTCCTCTACACTTTTTTCTGAAACTGGGCAGGCACAGTTGCCACCACAGCCTGCCGCCATACCCGGTTGCAGCCATTTGGCCAGACGCTGCCAGCCCTTGGCTGCACAGGCATCAGACAGCTTCTGGAAGACTGAGTTAGAGGTGTTCGGAAACACCTTTTTGAATACGACCAGCATGCTCCAAAGCACCAGTGCTGTCACAATTAGAATTTCAATCATCTCAATCTCCCATACATATACAATGCATCAAACTCAATTGGCCAAGGCCAAGCTGAGATTTAGCCCAAATAATATGAAGCAATTTGATAAGTCAGGAATGACATAAAGTACGCCAGACCAAACAGGTAAACAGTCATGATACTGACAGTTTTCCAGGAACCGGTTTCACGTTTAACCGTTGCTAGGGTCGCCAGACAATGCGGTGCATAAATAAACCACACCAACAAAGACAAACCTGTCGCCACTGACCAGCCCAGATCGCCTCCACCGCTGATCAGTGCAGCCAGACCTTCAGACATCGCATCTTCATCAACTGCAGACATCGCATAGACTGTACCCAGTGCTGCAACGACCACTTCACGCGCTGCCATCGCCGGAATCAGGGCAATACAGATCTGCCAGTTAAAACCGAGCGGTGCAAAGATCGGCTGCATCAGATGACCGAGCATCCCTGCCAATGAATAATCAATGGCCGGCAGGGTTGCGCCTTCTGGCGGCTGCGGGAAAGTACACAGGAACCACAGTACAATCGATAAGGCGAAGATGATGCCACCGACACGTTTCAAGAAGATTTTCCCGCGATCCAGCAAGCCGATCCAGACATTTTTCAAGTCCGGAAAACGATAGCTTGGCAGTTCCATCAGCAGCATGTGCTGTGATTTATCTTTGTGGAAGAATTTCAACACAAAAGACACCAGCAAGGCACTTACGATACCTGCCATATAAAGACCGAAGAGCACCAGACCTTGCAGATTCAGGAAACCCCAGACAGTTTGTGCGGGTACAAATGCCGCAATTAGCAAGGCATAAACTGGCAAACGCGCCGAACAGGTCATTAAAGGTGCAACAAAAATCGTGGTTAAACGATCTCGTGGATCACTGATGGTCCGCGATGCCATGATGCCGGGAATGGCACAGGCAAAGCTGGACAATAACGGAATAAAGGCACGTCCTGATAAACCGGCTTTAAACATCAGTTTATCGAGCAAGAAGGCTGCACGCGGTAAATAACCCGATTCTTCCAGTACCAGAATAAAGAAGAACAGAATCAGAATTTGTGGCAGGAATACGACTACTCCGCCTGCACCGGCAATAATCCCATCTACCACCAGACTATTCAGTAATGGGTGCGAAATATATTCGCCGAGGAACTCACCCAGCCAGCCGAAGAAGGTTTCAATCCCATCCATAAACGGCGCAGCCCAGGCAAATACCGCCTGGAAAATCACGAACATCATTACGGCTAAGCTGAGTAAACCCAATACCGGATGTAGAAAAATCTTGTCGAGGAAGTCGGTACGTTTATCTTCCTGATCGACGAAATTGACCACGTCATTCAGAATATTTTCCACGCGCTGGTAACTGTCACCTTTCAAGCCGCTGAGTTCGGTCTGTGGTAAAGAATACTTGCCTTGATCTAGCGCATTTTTCAGGTTTTCAATCCCTGAATTGCGCACAGCCACCGTTTCTACCACAGGTACGCCCAGTCGCTCGGACAGCTTCTGGGTATTGATCTGCATGCCACGACGGCGTGCTTCATCCATCATGTTCAGCACAACCAGCACCGGACGACCCAGCTGAATCATTTCCAGCACCAGACCCAGATGTAATTTCAGATTGGTGGCATCTACCACACACAAAAATGCATCCTGCTCCTGCTCTTCCGCAATTTTACCTTGTACGACATTGCGAGTAATCTCTTCATCCGGACTGGTCGCATCCAGACTATAAGTCCCCGGCAAATCCAGTACCCGTACCGCTTTGCCTGAAGCAAGCTGAAAGGTACCGACTTTACGTTCAACCGTGACACCCGCATAATTACCGACTTTTTGGCGTGTTCCGGTTAAGTGGTTGAATAATGAAGTTTTACCGCAGTTAGGGTTACCGACAAGGGCAATACGTAATGTATCACTCATGCCGACACCGCCTGTTCGATTTCAATTTTGGCTGCTTCTGATTTACGCAAAGCAAAACGTGTGAATCCAACTTGAATCAAAATGGGATCTCCACCAAAAATACCTTTAGTAATGACCTGTACCTTTGTACCTGGTACAAAGCCTAAAGTTTCCAAACGACTCGCGACGACATCGTGTAGAGCACTTTCACCATCAGTTGTTCGACTCACTTTTCGAATGATGGCAATTTGTTTTGCTTTTAAATCAGACAAACGCACCGTGAAATTCCTAAACTATTTTGTACAGTATACAAACAAATGAGAATAATTAACAAATAAGATTAATTACATTTCGATTTAGCCTTATACCACATCGACACTGTCATAAAATTACACTACAGTGGAGAATACCAATCCCGATTATCGCTTTTTTAGATCAGATCCTTTCACCCTATGCTGAATAAAAAACCCCGTATTCCTGCCCCTGTCCAGATTCCTGATGCGTTCAGTTATTTGCAGGGTTTTCGTGATTATCTGATTGCGCAGACTGTCAGCCCGCATACCCGCAATGCCTATTTGTCCGATCTGGTGCAATGTGCAGAATGCCTGAGCAAGCCTCTACCGGAATGGAATCATGATGATATTTCCGATGTACTGATTGCACTGACCAAACAGCAAAAAAGTCCACGTTCGATTGCTCGCTGCCTGTCTGCCTTGCGTTCATTTTATAAATTTTTACGTGAGCAGAAACTGCGTAGTGACAATCCGGTGGCTGCACATAAAACCCCAAAACTGGGTCGGGCCTTACCCAAAGATCTCTCCGAAGCTGATGTCGAAGCCCTGATTCATGCCCCGGATATCAACACGGCATTAGGACTGCGCGATCGTGCCATGTTTGAAGTATTGTATGCCTGCGGACTCCGGGTGACCGAACTGATTAATTTACGTCTGGAACTGATCAACTTAAAACAGGGTTATTTACGTATCGTCGGTAAGGGCAATAAAGAACGTCTAGTTCCGATGGGACAAATGGCCTGTGAATGGGTGGAAAAATATCTGAACGAAGC
Organism: Acinetobacter lwoffii; assembly: GCF_024129595.1. GTDB lineage: Bacteria > Pseudomonadota > Gammaproteobacteria > Pseudomonadales > Moraxellaceae > Acinetobacter > Acinetobacter lwoffii_O. The sequence continues at coordinate 165,347 of NZ_JAMXXS010000003.1, forward strand.
CCGTCCGCAACTGTATAAGACTTCGACTGATTATCTATTTCTGACCCAGCATGGCGGCATCATGAGCCGGCAGAATTTCTGGTATGCCATTAAGCGTTATGCGCTACAGGCCGGAATTCAGTCCGAACTGTCACCGCATACCTTGCGCCATGCCTTTGCGACGCATTTACTCAATCATGGCGCAGATTTACGTGTGGTGCAGATGCTGCTCGGCCATAGTGATCTATCTACCACCCAGATTTATACCCATGTGGCACAGGTACGAATGCAGCAGCTACACGCGACCCATCATCCACGGGCTTGAATCAGATCCGGACGGAATAAACTGAGAAGTTTGACGTGTGGGTATTTTTTTTTGTTATGCTAATGCTCTGTTTTTAATCCAAGAAGAAAAGGGTTTTTTATGACATTTGCCCGCTCAAAAATTTTTATGGCTTGCATACTTGCTGCTGGTTTGGGTCTGACTGCGTGTTCCAATTCCACTAACAACGATAAAAAGCAAGAGTTGACTGCGAGCGCACCGGCGACGGGCGAAGCCTCTACCCTGACCGAACGCAATGCAGAACAGCGTCTGGCTTCTACATTGGAAAAGCATTTCAAAACCGCTGGCATTAGTGCCAAAATTACCGATATTAAAGCCACTGAAGTGCCAAACCTGTACTGGGTGAGTCTGGAAGGCATGTCTGCGGTGTATGTCACCAGCGATGGTAAATACCTGATTCAGGGCGATGTGATCCGTCTCGGCGACAAACAGCTGCACAATGTCAGCGAGAACCTGCAGGCAGGCATCAACAATAAACTCTTTGCTGAACTCAAGCCAGCAGACTTGCTGGTCTATCCAGCCAAGGGCAAAGCCAAGCATGTGGTCTATGTATTTACCGATGTCAGCTGTCCATATTGCCATAAATTCCATGAACAAATGGATGAGATGAATGCCAAAGGCATTGAAGTCCGTTATATCGCCTGGCCGCGTGGTGAACAGCATATGCCAGCCATGGAAGCGATCTGGTGCAGTGCCGACCGCCGTAGTGCCTTTGACCAAGCGATTTCAGGCGCACAGATTAGTGCAGAGAAATGTGAAAATCCTGTTCAAGATCAATATCAAATGGGTCTGAATATGGGCGTGAATGGCACCCCTGCCATTTATAATTCAGCAGGTACTTATCTAGGCGGTTACCTGTCTACATCGGAATTATTGAATCGGCTTAAATAACTCATTTTAATAAGTTATTTAACTTTATTTTATAGATAAAGATATTCTGAAATGACCCTAGAGTCAGGCGGGTTTTTTAGCTATGATCTAGGTTCTTGTAAAAAACTGTTTAATTTGGAGTGTGACGTGAAACCAGTTCGTCTGGCAATCCTCGGTCTTGGTACTGTAGGTGGTGGTGCCTTGAAACTATTAAAAGAAAATGCTGCTGAGATCAAACGTCGCACCGGTCGTGAAATTGAAATTACCCATGTAGGCACCCGTCGTCCACGTCCTGATCTGGATCTACCAGAATCGGTTAAACAAAGTGCCGACTTGATGGACATTGTACGTCAACCTGATGTAGACGTCGTGGTTGAAGTCATGGGCGGAATTCATCCTGCTTTTGAAATTATTATGGAAGCCATGAAACATGGCAAACATATTGTAACGGCCAACAAAGCGCTCTTGGCTGAACACGGCAACGAACTGTTTAAAGCGGCTGAAGACAATGCCGTACAGATTGCCTATGAAGCCGCAGTGGCTGGTGGCATTCCGATTATTAAAGTGATTCGTGAAGGTCTGGCAGCTAACAAGATTGAATGGCTGGCCGGTATTATTAACGGCACGGGTAACTTCATTCTTAGTGAAATGCGTGAAAAGGGCCGTGCTTTTGAAGATGTGCTGAAAGAAGCTCAAGAACTGGGTTATGCCGAAGCCGATCCAACTTTTGACGTGGAAGGCATTGATGCGGCTCACAAGCTCACCATTCTGGCCTCATGTGCCTTTGGTATTCCGCTACAGTTTGATAAAGTCTTTACTGAAGGCATTGGCAAAGTCACTGCACAAGACGTGAAATATGCCGAAGACCTCGGTTTCCGGATTAAACACTTGGGCATTGCACGCCGCACAGACGCCGGAATCGAATTACGCGTTCATCCTACTTTAATTCCAGATGATCAGCTGATTGCCAATGTTAACGGCGTGAAAAATGCGGTTCTGGTACAAGCCAATGCGGTTGGCCCAACACTGTACTATGGTGCTGGCGCGGGTGCGGGACCAACGGCTTCTGCGGTTGTTGCCGATGTCGTCGATATTGTCCGTGACATCATTTACACAGAAGACGGCGCAGGCACCATTCCACAACTGGCTTTTGAAGCGCTCAGTGATTTACCGATCTTGAGTCGTGAACAAATGACCACCGGCTATTACATCCGTATTAATGCCGAAGATCAGATGGGCGTGCTTGCTGATGTGACCACGATTCTCAGTCGTGCCGGCATCAGTATTGATGCGATCATGCAGCAACCGCGTTTATCTAAAGACCTTATTCCTATCGTGATTCTGACCGATCCAGTCAAGGAATCAAAAATGGATGCAGCGCTTTCACAAATTCAAGCATTACCCGTCATTCATGGCGAAATTGTACGAATTCGTTTAGAATCGCTTGATAATTAATCGGGTTGAGGGGAGGATTCCCCTTGCCAAGCTCTACACACAATTGGAACATCATCATGTCGAATGCCAATCGTTATACTGGTTTAGTTGACCGCTATCGCGACCGTTTACCAGTGTCTGCAACTACTCGTGCGATCTCTTTGGGTGAAGGTAATACTCCACTGATCAAGCTTGAGAATATTCCACACATTATTGGTAAAGATGTTGAAATTTATGTGAAGTACGAGGGCTTAAACCCGACTGGTTCATTTAAAGACCGCGGTATGACTATGGCGGTGACCAAAGCCGTTGAAGAAGGCTCTAAAGCCATCATCTGCGCATCTACTGGTAACACCTCTGCAGCAGCGGCTGCATACGCTGCGCGTGCCGGCATTAAAGCATTCGTGCTCATCCCGGAAGGCAAAATTGCCATGGGTAAAATGGCTCAAGCGATGATGTATGGTGCGATCACCATGCAAATTCGCGGTAACTTCGATGACGGTATGCGTCTGGTCAAAGAAGTTGCCGATCAGGCACCGGTAACGATTGTAAACTCAATCAACCCCTACCGCCTGCAAGGTCAAAAAACCATTGCTTACGAGATCGTTGAAGCTTTAGGTCGTGCACCGGATTATCACTGCCTGCCAGTCGGTAACGCGGGTAACATCACTGCGCACTGGATGGGTTATACCGAAGCGGTTGCCAACCAGTCGAAAGAAGAATTTGAGCAAGTCGTTTACGATGCTGAAACTGATGCTTTTACTGGTCCTAAACCGGCTGGCTTGCCAATCATGGCGGGTTACCAAGCCTCTGGCGCTGCACCGTTCCTTCGTGGCGGTCCAGTAGAAAACCCGGAAACTGTTGCAACTGCGATTCGTATCGGTAATCCGCAAAGCTTCAATCATGCTAAAGCGGTTGTTCGTGATTCAAACGGCTGGTTCGATGAACTGACTGATGCTGAGATTCTTGAAGCTCAACGTCTGCTTTCTATGTATGAAGGTGTGTTCGTAGAGCCAGCATCTGCTGCGTCTGTCGGCGGCGCGATCCGTGATATTAAAGCGGGTAAAATTGCTGAAGGTTCAGTAATCGTATGTACCGTAACGGGTAACGGTCTGAAAGATCCAGACACTGCCATCAAGCAATGTGCTGATGCCGTGATGTTGTCGATTGATGCAACTATGACTCAAGTTAAAGACTCTATTCTGTCGAATATGTAATTTCGGCCAGAATTAAAAAAAACCCTGCCATTGCAGGGTTTTTTTATGAACCAATCAATTAGATTCGTTTAGGTTGCTGGCTGACCCAACTCATTAAACGAGTCGCATCATTGGTACGCGCCTGTGAGCTGTTTGCACCTAAAAGTACCACTGCCACCGGACGGTTATTCAGAGTGGTGTGCATCACCACACAGCGCCCTGCTTCATTAATAAAACCGGTTTTAGAAATATTAATATTCCAGCCGCCATTACGTACCAAGGCATTGGTATTATTCGATTTCAATACACGATAACCCAAGTTAAAATCATAGCTTGGCGTAGTCGAGAACTGGCGAATCAGGCCATATTGAGAGGCAGTATTTACCAAGATTCCCAAGTCACGAGCTGATGCCACGTTGCCCGGATGCAAACCTGTCGACTCCATGAAGCGGGTAGAATTCATGCCGAGTTCTTTGGCTTTGGCATTCATTTTGGCAATAAATGCTGATCGACCACCCGGATAGGTTCGTGCCAAAGCAGCAGCAGCCGGGTTCTCGGACTTCATCAGAGCAAATAATAAAGCTTCAGCACGGTTCATGCTGTCCCCTGCTCTTAAAGTCGAGCTTGAGCTTTTACAGCCTGAACAGGAAAAATCAGCCTGTTGCAGTGTGATTTTTTCCAACATGTTCAGACGTGCATCAGAAATCACCACCGCTGTCATCAGCTTGGTAATCGATGCAATCGGATAGGCAGTATTGGTATTTTTACTAAACAGCACTTCACCGGTTTGTGCATCCATGACCAGTGCAGCCCGCGCATTGACAGAAGGTTGATTACTAAAATGATTCGTATCAATAATCTGCGGCGCAGTATAAGCAGGTTTGGCTGCTGCTGGCGCTGCTGTGCCGGCCTGACGCAAAGTGGTAGTCACTGTGGCAGACCCGGGTGGCGACGGTTCATTGGCAGATGCATTAAAATCATCGCTCATTAACTGGTTAACTTCTTCAGAAGACCAACTAATACTGGAACCGCCCTCTGCCGTGCCAGAATTCATAATGATTTCAGCAAAACTTGTCGTGCTCATGCTGATTAACACGGACAGGCCGAGTAGATGCCTTAAAGACTTGTTTATTTTCTTCACTATTCCTTCACTCAACTAACAGAGGTAAGATTGATTTGCGTATTACCTCTAATATGCCTTACATTTAAACACAATGCCGAACATTTTTTGTTCTTGACACTGTGTGATAAGTTTCAGATTTAATCTTGCGAATAGGATTGCTAATTTTGTACTTTCATTGCAAGCTTATTTTGCTTTATGTAACAAAAAAATGATTTTTTTAACAGAGGGAGAGCGTAGGTGATCACAGTTTTAGTTGTGGACGACCATGAATTAGTTCGTACTGGAATTTGCAGAATGCTAGAAGACCATGCGGAGGTTCAGGTAATTGGACAAGCTGAATCTGGTGAAGAAGCGATTTCTCTGGTGCGTCTGCACCATCCTAATGTGGTTTTGTTAGATGTGAATATGCCGGGCATTGGCGGCGTAGAAACCACGCGCCGTCTACTTCAGAGTGCGCCAGAAACCAAAGTTTTAGCGGTCAGCGGTCTGGCAGAAGAACCTTATCCGTCCCTATTATTGAAAGCCGGTGCCAAAGGTTATATCACCAAAGGGGCCCCGATTTCGGAAATGGTACGTGCGATTAATAAAGTCATGCAAGGCGGCAAATATTTCAGTGCCGACATTGCGGAACAGTTAGCCAGCTCTTACCTTTCTGATACACAACAATCCCCTTTTGATGCATTGTCAGAACGTGAAATGCAAGTCGCGATGATGGTCGTGAATTGTATCAGCGCCCAGGAAATTGCCGACAAACTTTTTGTTAGTGTTAAAACCGTGAATACCTATCGTTACCGTATTTTTGAAAAACTGAATATCGATAGCGATGTTAAACTGACTCATCTGGCCATGCGCTATGGACTTATTAAACCTTAGCTTTTAACGATTTCCGGTGCATATGGCACAAAAATCCAGTTATTCTGCGCTCAATCAATATCATCTCGGTATCTGGTATAGCGCTTATCGCTTGCTGATCAGCACCGGTTTGTTGCTGATTTTTATGCTGACCTACCCCGAACTCACCACCGATTATCAATACCCGCAGCTGTATTATTATGCACTGGGAATCGGGGTTGCGATCAATACCGTACAGCTGTTTGTGCTGAAATGGATCAGACGCCTGATCCAGCCGCAGCTGATCATGATTTTCTTTAGCGATGTCTGCGTTTTAAGTTTGCTGACTTTGGCGAGCGACGGTCCTAATCTGCAAATCGGGCTGCTGTTTGTGATTACCATCTTTTCTGCATCTTTATTATTAGATGCAAAAAAGGCCTTGGTCGTCACCCTCATTGCAGTCATTAGTGTTATTTATCAGCATTTTATCGGCAGTATTTTTGCGTTTTCTTCACTCAGCAATATCAGTAATAGCGCCCTGCTGGCCTTTTTGTTTTTTGTGGTCTATGGCACCGGACAAATTGCCGTGCGGCGTTTTCAGATTTTGGAAAATCTGAATTTTTCTCAATCGCTGGAACTGCATCGCTTACAGAATATTAACCGCTATATTCTGGAGCAGATCGAAACCGGTTATCTGGTGCTGGATGAAAACTACCATGTGGTACTCAGTAATCCTGCCGCCTGCAATCTTCTTGGAATTGAGTCCAAATACGGCCATGAGAAATTCACCTTATCTCAGTCACAGCCAGATTTATTTGAACTGATCCATTTTGAGACACTGGAAAATGGTGAGCGCTTTCAGTTTGAATCTCAGCAAAGTCGCTATAATATTCATGTGCAGGTGCAAAAACTGATTGTGCCACATCAGACTCTAATGCTACTGGTGTTACAGGATGCCAAAAAACTGAATCAGCAGGTGCAGCAACTTAAACTTGCTGCACTGGGTCAACTCTCGGCCAGTATTGCCCATGAAATTCGTAACCCCTTGGCAGCCATTGTGCAGGCCAATGATTTATATCTGGATTCAGAAACTGAACAACAACAGTTACTCCAGCAGATGATTGGTCGACAGGCGACCCGGATTGACCGGATTATTCAGGACACGCTGAATATGGTCAAAAATAAAGAAACTCATCCTATCCCGATTCATCTCAATGAATTTATCCCGTTATTTATCCAGGAAGATCTGGCCGATATTCGTGATCAGATTCAATTTAATATTGATATCCCTTTGGTGATTCAGTTTGATGAAGCACAATTCAGGCAAATCCTGATTAATCTGATTCGTAATGCCATTCGTCACAATTCAGCAGATGCAGCCTATATTCAGCTGAATGTGCATCCCTATGAACATCGGGTCTGGATTGACGTACGGGATTTTGGCTCTGGCGTAGCCGTACATGATCAAGCTCTATTGTTCAAACCCTTTTTTAGCACATCGATTAGTGGTACCGGATTAGGGTTGTATTTATCACATAGTTTTTGCGAAGCAAATCAGGCACAATTAAACTATATACAACAAGAACAGGGCGCATGCTTTCGCATCAGCTGTCAACGTATTACGCTTTAAAGGGGTCAAGGAAGATGAATGGGGAACAACAACCACTGGTGCTCTTGGTGGATGATGAGGAAGATTTGTGTACCCTCATGCAAATGTCATTGCTGCGTATGGGAATCCGCACGCACATTGCCCATCGTTTGGAAGACGCTAAAAAATGCCTTGCCAATCATCAATATGATGCCTGTCTGACTGACCTGAATCTGCCCGATGGCAATGGTTTGGAGCTTCTGGACTGGATAGGCAACCTATATCCGGCACTTCCGGTCGCGGTTCTGACCGCCTATGGCAACATGGAAATCGCCATTGCCGCGCTCAAAGCAGGGGCCTTTGACTTTGTCAGCAAACCGATTAATCAAAAACACCTGGAGCAGCTCTTACAAAAAGCGCTGAATAAACCGGTGGATTATTCGCATAATAATCCGAACGATGCGCTCGAACATAAAATGCTGATTGGACAATCCATGCCAATTCAGCAACTACGTATTACCTTACAAAAAATTGCCCGATCCCAAGCACCGGTTTTTATCACTGGTGAATCGGGAACAGGTAAAGAAGTCGTGGCCAATCTGGTCCATCGCCTGAGTAACCGCAATGAAGGTCCTTTTATTGCGATTAACTGTGGCGCCATTCCGACTGAGTTGATGGAAAGCGAACTGTTTGGGCATAAGAAAGGCAGCTTTACCGGCGCTGCTCAGGACAAACAGGGACTGATTCAATCTGCCCATGGTGGCAGTCTATTTCTGGATGAAATTGCAGAATTACCGCTTTCTATGCAGGTCAAATTGTTACGTGCCGTACAGGAAAAACGTATTCGTCCACTCGGTTCGGATACCGAAATTGATGTGGATTTCCGTGTGATCAGTGCCACGCATCAGGATCTGGAAGCCTTGGTGCAACAAGGCAAATTCCGTCAGGATTTATATTTCCGTATTCATGTAATGGATCTGACTTTACCGCCATTACGTGAACGCGGCCAGGATATTCTGTTATTGGCCGAACACTTTATTCAGAAGATTTGCCAGGAATGGGGCATTCCCAATAAAAAACTGACCGAACGTAGCAAAGAGTTCTTATTGGGACAATATTATCCAGGTAATGTACGTGAATTGCGTAATATTATGGAACGCGCAATTACTTTAAGTGATGAAGAGCGGATTGATCTTCAGCATTTGCAGAGTGCACCGCTACGTCATGCGCTTAACAGCCCTCAGGAGATAAATACGCTCACGAGCGAGATCATTGCGACCGAAACCCTGATTGCACCTAAAAAGCTGCCTGAAGAGGGTCTAGAACTATATTTGGAAAAGGTCGAGAAAGAAATTTTACTGAATGCGCTGAATCTGACCCATTGGAACCGGACACTGGCCGCCAAAAAACTCGGCATGTCATTCCGTTCCCTGCGCTATCGTTTGAAAAAGTTCGGACTGGATACCGAAGAAGACGAATAATTATTTTTGCAGGAGCAGCAAGTCTGTGACATGTTCCAGATAACTCTCCTCACGCATTTCCTGCTTAAACGGATAGTTGAAATGCGGCTGTACGCCCCGCCCTTCAATCATCTGGCCACTCGGGCTAAAGTATTGCGATACTGTCATCTGTAGAGCCGAACCGTTGCTTAAAGGAAAGAGTTTCTGTACTACGCCTTTGCCATAGCTTTTTTCGCCTACGACCCAGGCACGGTTATGTTCTTTCAGGGCTGCTGTAAACACTTCTGCTGCAGAAGCCGAGCGATTATTAATCAATACCCCAACTTTCAGATTCTGAAACTCAAAACTCGGCAAGGCCTGAAATTGCTGATTACCTTCAGCGCGGCTTTTGGTCGACACAATCACGCCCTGATTCAAAAATAAATCGGCAGATTCAACTGCAGCCGAGAGTAAGCCACCGGGATTATTGCGTAAATCAAATAGCACGGCTTTTAAGCGCTTGTCGGCATAGCTTTCGATTAGACGTTTGATTTCATTGGCAGTATCTTGCTGAAAAACCTTGACCTGTAAAACCAGAACCTGATTATTGTGCAGGCTCGATTTAATTTCAGTATCCAGTTTGGTATTGCGGACCAGACGAACGGCCGGACTTTGCGGGGAGAGCTGAATCATGAGCGTAGAGCCAACGGCTCCGCTCAATAACTGCCGGACTTGTTCCTGATTCAGGCTATTTAATACCTGATCGTCAATTTTATAAACCGTGACGCCATTTCGAAGTCCCTGCTTGGCTGAATCAGCATCGGAACTCAGTCCCTGAACTACCCATTGCTTCAACCGCGGGTCAAATTGCAGATCAAAATCAATGCTGGCCAGATCACCTTCGGTATATTCACGCAGTTGCTTATAATCTTCAGGCGACAAATAACGGGAATAGCGATCTAAGCCACTGACCAGACCCTGAATGGCCTGTTGAAACAAGGCATCGTCATTTTTATCTTGGATATAATTATCTTTTACGATGCCATAAATTTGTACGAATTCTTGAATGGATGCCACAGGAATTTCGGAATAGACCTGCCCATCCATTTCCATATCATCGAATGCCGGCTCATTTGAACCCGCACCCCAAGCTGAATGACTCAAACACATCAGTAAGCATGGTATTACAACAGACTTCCAGCGTGTTCTTGCCATTCTTTGACCTTTTTAGAATTTTATCGAAAATTATGCATCAAGCTGAATCAGGTTACGACCTTGCATTTCAGCAGGTACCGGAACTTGCATCAGACTTAATAAAGTCGGTGCTACATCTGCCAATACACCGCCTTCTGCAATCGTGGCCTGAGTTGGGCCGACATAAATAAACGGAACCAATTCAGTGGTATGCTGAGTATGTACCTGACCACTGTGATAGTCCTGCATCTGCTCTACGTTACCATGATCGGCAGTCACAATCATATGACCTTTTTGCGCCATTACCGCTTCATAAACCCGGCCCAAACAGGTATCAACCGCTTCAACAGCTTTCACCGCAGCATCGAATACACCCGTATGACCGACCATATCACCATTGGCAAAGTTCACCACCAGCAGGTCAAATTCACCTGAATTGATCGCAGCCACCAGCTCATCAGTCACTTCATAAGCACTCATTTCCGGTTTAAGGTCATAAGTGGCTACGTTTGGCGATGGAATCAGGATACGTTTTTCACCTGGGTATTCATCTTCACGGCCGCCGCTGAAGAAGAAAGTCACATGCGCATACTTTTCTGTTTCCGCAATGCGCAGCTGTGTTTTACCCAGGTTAGACAGGTATTCGCCAATCGAGTTTTTCAACGCTTCAGGCATATACGCTACAGGTGCATCAATCGTGGCTTGATAACGCGTCAGCATGACAAACTTCGCCAAATTCGGCACGACTTTACGTTCAAAACCTGCAAAGTCTTTTTCTACAAATGCGCGAGTCAATTCACGGGCACGATCGGCACGGAAGTTCATGAATACGACGCTGTCGCCATCCTGAATTTTCGCCAGATCGCCAATACGGGTCGCTTTAACAAACTCATCCGACTCATCGGCTGCGTAAGCCTGTTCCAAACCTTCAACTGCGCTGGCAGCTGTACGAACCGCTTCACCTTCAGTCAACAACCGATAGGCCTGTTCAACACGATCCCAACGGTTGTCACGATCCATGGCAAAATAACGGCCGATCATGGTGGCAATACGACCTTGACCTGGATATTGAGCGAATAAGGCATCGAGTTTTTCTAAAGAAGGTTGTGCGCTTTTAGGCGGCGTATCACGACCATCTAAGAATGCATGTAAATAGACTTGCGCACCGCGTTTTAGCGCTAGCTCTGCCATCGCCACAATATGATCTTCATGGGAGTGCACACCACCTTCAGACAAAAGGCCAAGCAAATGTACTGCCCCACCTGCAGCTTTGGCTTTCTCAACTGCATCGACCAGAACTTCATGTTCAAAGAAGTCGCCCGTACGAATGTCTTTGGTAATCCGGGTAAAGTCCTGATACAGCACACGACCTGCGCCGAGGTTCATATGTCCGACTTCCGAGTTACCCATCTGGCCATCTGGCAGGCCGACATCTTCACCTGAACCCGAGATCAAACCATGCGGATGCTTGTCCTGTATCGCAGTTAAATTTGGTCGTTTAGCTGCTAAAAACGCATTGTCTTCGACCGCTTCGCGATGACCCACACCATCCATAATCACCAAAATGTGAGGGATTTTGCCAGCAGTTGCATCCGTCATAATGAAATACTCTGTTCGTCTACGAATTAATCGCTCTATTTTAGCGAAGTTTATAAAAAGAGGCCATGACCCGTATATGGTTTAAGCCTCTCATGATGATTGATTTGTTCTATTTTCCTGTACCTTAGCGTGCCCGATGCAGCAAGTATCCGCCGATGCCGAACATGATCAGAATCGGAATAAACACGAACCAGGCCGGAGACGGTGCATAGATCAAGCTGGCATAGCCGAGGAAATCCTGCAGATAGAAGAAACCCAGTCCGGCAAATAAAGCTATCACCAGACGAAAACCCATGGATTGCTGACGTAATGGCCCGAAGATAAATGAACAGGCGATCACTACTAGTGCAATCAGGGCAAAAGGCGAGCCGAGTTTTTGCCAGAAGGCCAGCTGATAGGTTTTAGGCACCTGGCTGTATTCATGCATATAGCTCATGAAACTGACCAGTTGACTCGGCGATAAATCTTCAGGATCAATCGTCACCATATGCACATATTTGGGCTGTAATGCTAGCGCTAAAGGTTGCTGTTGCTGCTTGACCAGCGTGGCATTGCCATTTTGGAGAATATCGAACTGCTCTGTGTTATCCAGTGTCCAGGAACCATCTTTAACGAATTGCCCCTGATCTGCCTGCAAGGTACTGCGCAAACGATAGTTCTGGTCAAAGTCCAGCATCTGCACATTTTTCAACTGGCCTTGTGAGTTGGCATAATCGATATAAATAAAGCGCTGCCCTTCCCGGGTCCAGTAACCACGCACTTCACCAAGTTGAGCGGCTTTACTGGCACTTTTTACGCTTTTGGCTTGTTCATTGGTATACGGAATGACCCATTCACTTAAAGCAAATGACAACACGACCAACAACAGTGCCGAACGGATGACCCAGCCAACAATGCGCCATAAGCTCACGCCGACCGAACGCATCACGATCAGCTCGCTATTCGAGGCTAATGTACCAAGACCTAAGACTGCACCAATCAGTGCAGAAATCGGCAGGATTTCATATAAATAATTTGGTGCACCCCAAAGCACATATTTCAAGGCATCCCAGGCACCATAACCGTCTTTGAGCGAGCCAAGCTCACCCAGATAAGTGAATAACACCTGTAAACCTGCCAATACCGCGGTTGCACCCAGCATGGCCAGCGCAGTGGTTTGGGTCACATGTTTTGCAACTATACGACGTGCCAACATTGTTAAGACCTCACTCGCTGAATCTGTTTCTTGATTTTCGGGCCCAATTTCTGTTTACGTGAGAACAAGGCACCCGCAATTGCATAGGCAATCAGAATCAATGGATAGGCCCATATTCCCATTTCTTCTTTGCTGATCCGGGTCTTCACTGCCATCAAGGCCACAATCAGACTGGCAAAAATCATGAGGGCAGGAAATAACTTGAGATATCGACCCTGTCGTGGACTCACTTCAGACAATGCCACAGCCAGAATCAGGGCAATCAGAATCGCAAAAGGAACAAACACTCGCCAGCCCAACTCACTGGCCACCACAGGATCCTGACGGTTCTGCCACAATTGCGAGGTCGGTAAGGCTTCAACTTCAGTACTGGCAAATTGCGCTTCTTCATCGCTTTCTAAGCGCAGACGATAGCTTTCAAATTCAGCTTGGGTGTATTGTGGTGTACCCGGATAGATCTCATAACGGCGACCTTGGACCAGATCCACCACATTGGCAGCATCATTCGGTACCTCAATTCGGGTGGCTTCCTGCGCCAGAATCATCACATCCGGTTTGCCTTCTTTTTCCGCACGCTGATAAAAGAAAATATCTTTTAAATTTTTACGGTCTTCTGACAGGTCACCGGCATAAATGGTATAGGGCCCAGAGGAGATAAATTCTTTCGGTCGCACCAGGTCAAAGCCGGTACGTACCGCCTGACTGGTGGTCAGGGCTTCAAACTGGCGAATGCCCCACGGCGCAGCCCACAGCATCAATCCGGCCTGAGCAATCAAAAACACCAGGGTCATCGGCACCAGTAGACGCGCCAATTGATGCCGACTGACGCCACTGCCATTCATCACGGCCATTTCATGGTCGACATATAAACGGCCAAACACCAGCATCAGTCCAATAAAGAAACCGAGCGGAAGAATCAGGGTCAAGAATTCAGGCAAACGATAGCCAATAATGCTAAATAAAATGCCTGCATCCAGACGGCCTTGCGCCGCGACACCAAAATACTTGATCAGTCGACCGCCCATCATGATCAAGGTCAATAAGGCAATCACCACCAAGGATGTCGAGACAACTTGCTTGACCAGATAACGCCGAATAATCAAATTAATTCTTCCAAAATAAGGTCCATAAAACGAGTGCTAGTTTACCCGAATAGCAAAAATATAAAACCTAGGCCGCCCTGCCCATTGAAAATCTATTCAGATAAATGTTTCAATGACTGAATGATTTACCCATCTAGACAGGCGTGAAAACAGAATATGAAACTTACAATTAATACGTCATTCCCAGAGAATGGATCAAGTCAATCTTTGTTGATTTTAGTTGACTCGGAACAACTTCAGAATACAACCGCAACCTATCAAATCAATAATTTAGACACATTAATTGAAGCCTCTCAATTCAAGGCAACTTTGGCTGAAAGCCTGAGCCTGATTGGTCAGGTAAACCAGTCCAGCCATGCCGCGCTGATTGGTTTAGGCAAGGTCGCTGAACTGCAACCAGCAAAACTTGCAAAAATCGCGCAAACTATTATTCAAGTCACGCAAAAAAAATTCAAACAGATTTCTGTAGATCTGACACAACTTCCACAAGAATTCCACTATCTGTTTGCCCTGTTTCTGACTCAGGCCAGCTATGGTTATGATGAATATAAATCCAAGAAGAATGAATTTGTGCTCGAGCAGATCGACCTGATTGCCACCCATAGCGTCTTAACTACCGAGCAGTTGCAACTGGTACAAGCGGTGCAAAGCGGACAAAACCTGGCACGTGATCTAGGTAACCGCCCAGGCAATATCTGTTTCCCTGAATATCTTGCAGAACAGGCAGTGGCTTTGGCGGCCGAATATCCGGAGCTGCTTAAAGTCACTGTGCTAGATGAACAGCAGATGGCAGATTTAGGCATGGGTGCCTTCCTTGCGGTAAGTAAAGGTTCAGAGCGTCCTGGTCGGATTATCAGCATGGAATATCAGTCAGAGCGTAGCGAAGCACCGGTAGTCTTGGTGGGTAAAGGCATTACGTTTGATACCGGCGGTATTTCCCTTAAACCAGGCGCAGGCATGGACGAGATGAAATACGACATGTGCGGTGCAGCCTCTGTACTCGGTACAATGCGTGCATTGTGCGAAGCCCGCTTACCTCTACATGTGGTGGGAACCATCGCTGCAGCAGAAAACATGCCTTCAGGTAAAGCCACCCGTCCTGGTGATATCGTAACGACCATGAGCGGTCAGACGGTTGAAATCCTGAATACCGATGCCGAAGGCCGTCTGGTGCTGTGTGATACCCTGACTTATGTAAAACGTTTTAACCCTGCTTTAGTGATTGATATCGCAACCTTAACCGGTGCCTGTGTGGTCGCTTTGGGTTCAGTGCTGACGGGTCTGTTCACGCCAGATGATAAACTGGCAGCAGAACTAGAAGCTGCCGGCCAGCATTCCTTTGACCGGGTATGGCGTATGCCGGTACTGGAAGACTATCAGGAACAACTGGATTCACCATTTGCCGACATTGGCAATATCGGTGGTCCAAAAGCTGGTTCTGTGACTGCAGCCTGCTTCCTGCAACGTTTTACCCGTGAATATCGCTGGGCACATCTGGATGTTGCAGGTACGGCATGGAACTCAGGTACCAATAAAGGTGCAACCGGCCGTCCAGTTCCATTATTGATGCAATTCCTGACGAGTCGCGTTCAAAGCAATGGCTAAAGTCAGCTTTTATTTATTTGAAAAAAGCCCTGAACGACAAGTGGACAGCACTTGTCGTTTATGCCGTAAGATTCTGCGCCAGCCGGCGCGAATCTGGTTATTGTGTGCCGATACAGATTTGCAACAGCAGCTGGATGAACGCCTGTGGAGTTTTGATCCCGCGAGTTTTATTCCGCATGGTATTGACCAACCTCAGGCGACGGTCTGTATTTCGGCAACACTGCCGGAACAGTCCGACTGGATTATTTTCAATTTTAATCCGGAAGCACTTGAACCTTACACAAAATTTAGTCACATTATTGAGATCATTGAAAACCATGAAACGGCTAAACAGCTGGGTCGTGAAAAATTCAAGCAATATCGTCTTTTAGGTATTGAACCGGACACCCATAAGCTTTAACCGATATCATCCACAAGGAGAGGCACGTGGCATTAAATGTAGGTCCCGATTTTAAACAGCGCTGGTTAAATGTGCCGGAAGCTGTACGTCAGACCTTTATCGATGACCTCTCTCGGATCTGCGATATTTTAAAACCAGAAACGTCTTTGGAAGAATGGCAGAGTCGCGACCAGCGCTTACAGCAAGAATCTGAATGCAAGATTGAAGCTGCCTATGCACAGCGCAAGGCCGAATTAATTGAAGAAGCCCGTATTCGCAAACAGCTCGCGCTTGAAAAAGCCTTGGCCGAGAAACGTGCTGAAGAACAGGCCTATCAAGAACAGCTACGTCATGAGGAACAGCGTAAATTTAGCGAACAGAGTCAGGTGCTTGCTGAAATAAATACGCATCTAGAGGCTGAAGTGCAGCACTATGTCGCACGTTATGCAAAAAATCCTGAGACGACTTTTGATTTTGCCAAAGGTCGCATCCAGATTGAGGACCAGTCCATTTTATCCGAATTAGAAAGTGTGCGTTTACGTCTGGAACTTGAGGCAGAAACCGTGATTGAACAGACTGTGAATGCACTTCGTGAAAAAATGCGTGCGGCAGCCAAAGAAGAAATCGAGTATATGCTGAAAAATTCTGAATTTTCTGATCAGCCACGCAATATTTAAATGATCCTTTCACATTAAAAAAGCCCGAAAATTCGGGCTTTTTTATCTTCTATGTCGCATCTTACAAAAAATCTGCCAGCATAAAGGCAGCATTTCCGAGCAGATAGCCAATGCTTAATAAAGTGCCAATCCAGAGGATGCCACCCGCAATATTATAAAAGCTGAATGTGGCAAAGCTCATATGCGCTGAACCGGCAGCAAAAGGGCCAAATGAGCGGACAAAGGGAATAAAACGTGCGATTAAAATAGTTTTACCGCCATGTTTCATAAAATAGTGGTTGGTTTTCACCATATATTCCGGCTTAAAATAGCGTGAATGTTGATTGAAATATTTTAAGCCAAGAACTTTTCCGGTGTAATAATTCACGCTATAGCCCAGCACCGAAGCAGTGAATAACAACAGCCCCATCGAATGCAGGGTCACCAGATCGCTGCTGGCACATAAAGCTCCCACAGCCAGCAATAGACTGTCGCCGGGCAGGAAAAAGAAAAACACTGAACCGGTTTCTGCAAAAATCACCAGAAACAGGATTGCATAAATCCATACCCCATATTGATCGAGCAATAGCGGCAATGACTGTTCCAAGTTAAGTAAAAAATCGAGCATTCGACCCGTCCACCAAGGCAATATTTGCAAGTTGAACTGCTGATTATCCCGAAAAATAAAAAAACAGTCTAATTTTTCAATCAGACTGTTCAGTAAATCAACATTTCTCTTATTTTAAGAAACCATTTTCAGCCAGGAAATCCATACTGATTTTTGATTGTTCAGTGGTTTCGGCGGCTTTATCACCGAGCAATAAACGCTCGATATAACGTGCCAATACATCCACTTCCAGATTGACCTTGCTACCGACTTTCCAGGTACCGATATTGGTACGTTCAGCAGTATGTGGAATCAGGTTCAGACTAATCACGCTACCACGCAAATGATTAATCGTTAGACTGATGCCGTCGACTGTGACCGAGCCTTTTTCTGCGAGATATTTGGCAATTTCAGCAGGTGCAGTCACTTCATAATAAATCGAACGTGCATCTTCACGAACCAACGTGATCTCGCCGACTGCATCGACATGACCTGACACAATATGACCGCCAAAACGCGTAGTCGGCAGCATGGCTTTTTCGACATTGACAGGCTGACCGGCTTTCCAGGTACCAAGCGTAGTCCGGTTCAAGCTTTCACGGGAAACATCAGCCGCATACCAGTTCTCGCCCCAGTCGATCACGGTCAGGCAGATACCATTGGTCGCGATAGAATCACCCAGATGTACATCAGACATGTCCAGATCGGTCTGGATGCGTAAACGTACATCGCCGCCAACGCTTTGCAGACTTTCGACTTTGCCGAGGCTTTCGATAATACCTGTAAACATTTTTATTTCCTTTTCAATTCTTTTACCAGAGTGCCAACTGGGTGCTGACACCAGTCGTATCGACACCGCCCAATTCTGCATAATGATGCAGCTGACTGAGTAACTGACGGATCGGTGGACCCGACTTGGCATGGGTATCGGTAATCACAATAAATTCCAGTACGCGTGCACGCTCAGACTGACGCTGTTTGCTGACCCGATACCGTGGCACGTCCTGGGTCAGCAAGGTCACCCGACCACGTTTCAAGTTGGCCTGCAATAAATCAGTAGCGCTGATATTGCCGTCGGTTGAATAACTGGTCAGGATGAAACGCGCATTAATGGTCGCCAACAGGTTTTCATAGGCTTCTTGTGCATATTTGGAAGAGTTGTACTGACTCGGACGTTCTTTACGCCATGCCCGGTCAATCCCGCTCTTAAAGCCCTTAGTATCCGGAGTCGGCAAATCGGCCTGATCCCACAAGGTCAGCGCATTCAGAACATGGTAATTACTGCTATACGCATGCTGATTATACGGCGGATCCAGATAAGCCACATCCACTTCAAAGCCGCTCATCTGATTGGCCAGATGCTGGGCATCGACACACCACATTTCTGCGGCCATCCCCTTTTTCTGATCCGACTCACAAAAACGGCTTGGCGTTAGCCACAGTAAAGATTCAATCCGTTCCAGCGCAGTTTGGGTTTTCCCGCCCCAGCCATGGTGGAAGCTTTTGAAAACACCAGAAGTATTGCTGACAAAACTGGCGGAATACAGCAAAGGCGCCAGCAAGGCAGACATTTCCACATCATCAATTGCACCTTGGGCCTGCCAGGCGGCAATCTGCTGACGAATCGCATCAATACGCATGCCGTTACGACGTTTAAAGAACAAACGGTCACGGGCCGGATCATAAATTTCATCATTGCGCGGACACAGGTTATGCGTCACCCAGCCCTTCACTTCCGGCAGACGGTTTAGATAATCAATCGCTTTCTGATAACCACCCAGCTCTTTAAATGCTGGCGCTTCCGTACAGGCCAGTACTGCATGATTCAGCGCATGGCTATACGGCTCCCAGTCATTGGCAATCACGCGATAGCCATTCTGACGGGCCAAACGTGAAACCACACCTGAACCGGCAAAAAAATCAGCAAAGATCGGCGCACGACCATCGCTACGTTTCAGGGTTCCTGTACTTTCCAACGCTTCCAGAATTAAATGCAGTAAACGGCGTTTGTTACCTAGATAAGGAACCAGCTGATGGAAAAGATATTCATCGGTGGTACGTGCCGCATGGCGACGTTTATGATAAACCGTAGACTCTGAACTCATAGTGTCTCTTGAAAAGGAATTAGCCTGAAGCGCACGTCATCACCTAAGCGAGTTACATCGCGCAGCTTAAATCGGAGTTGTTCGGCCATATGGCTAAATTCTGCATTAAACATGGTACGCGCAGACTGACCCAATAGGGTCGGTGCAACGTAACTGATCAGTTCATCAACCAATTTTTGTTGTAAAAATGCCGTAGATAAGGTCGCCCCTGCTTCCACCAGGACATCATAAATCTGATGCTGCTGAACCAGTTGCTTTAATAATTCTGCTAAAGGCTGTACCGGCAAGTGTAGCACACCCAGGTCTGCAAGCTCTTGACGAAATGGCCCCATGACCATCACTGTTTCAGGTTGCACTAAAATTTTTGCGTTGAGTGGTAAACGCCCCTGACGGTCCAGAATAATCCGTTTCGGTTGCACCACAGTCTTGATATCTTCAAGGCCATCCAGTTGACGCACATTCAGTTCACAGTCATCCGCAAGAACCGTATCAATCCCGGTAATCACTGCGCCTGAAATCGCACGCCAGTGCTGTACATCCTGACGTGCTGCTACACCGGTAATCCATTTTGATTCACCCGATGCCATTGCGGTACGGCCATCCAGGCTTGAGGCAATTTTTAAACGCACATAAGGCATGCCAGTCGCCATGGCTTTCAGGAAACCTTGATTCAGCTCATGCGCTTCATCTTCACAGATGCCAACGTCTACCTCAATGCCCGCATCTTTCAGGATCTGTACGCCCTTTCCGGCCACTAGCGGATTGGGATCAGGACAGGCCACGACAACTTTAGCCACACCTGCTTCCACCAGACCTTTGGCACAAGGCGGTGTCCGGCCATAATGCGCACAAGGTTCTAGAGTCACATAAGCGGTTGCACCACGTGCCTGTTCACCGGCCTGACGCAGCGCAAAGACTTCAGCATGTGGCTGGCCGGCTTGGGGATGAAAGCCTTCACCAATCACGATGCCATCTTTAACAATGACACAGCCGACATTCGGATTCGGTTTGGTGGAATATTGCCCCTGACGTGCCAATTCAATGGCCCGGCGCATCCAGATTTGATCTTGATTCAGTTCAGCCATGCTTATTCTTGTAATTCTCGTTGTTGCATCTGTTCAATCTGATGACGAAAAGCTTCGACATCCTGAAAATCCTGATAGACCGAAGCAAAACGCACATAGGCAACATGATCCAGAGCAAATAAAGACTGCATCACGATTTCACCGATGGTACGTGATTTCACATCACGCTCACCCAGACGGCGAATCTGTAGCTGAATATCGCTCAGCACTGTTTCAATCTGCTCCTGGGTCACCGGGCGTTTTTGCAAGGCATGCATCAGGGAACGGCGTAATTTGGCTTCATCGAAAGGTTCATTTTTGCCATCCGACTTGATGACGCGCGGCATCACCACTTCATAGCTTTCAAAGGTAGTGAAGCGTTCATTACAACTGACACATTCACGGCGACGACGAATCTGACAGCCTTCAGCTGCCAGGCGTGAATCAATCACTTTACTGTCTGCAGTATTGCAAAATGGGCAATGCATAGCGGTTTAATTGAACAAATCCAGATGGATTCCGAGTGTAGCAAAAATTACAAACTTTGTAGAGTTTTACGCAACATATAGAAAAAAAACAGCCCATTCGGGCTGTTTTACACTATATATTGATTATGGTGGATTTATTATTATTCGACACGTTCGCCATGTTGGCTTAAATCCAGACCCATACGCTCATCATCAGATGCTACACGGATTCCAATGATCAAGTCGATGACTTTCAGGATAATGAAGGTCATGATCGCAGAGTAAGCAATCGTCGCCAGTACACCTTCCACTTGCACCCAAAGCTGATGCATAACATTGGCAGGGGCATTGTCACCCATGATGAATTCGCTGGCAAAGAACGCGGTTAAAATCGCACCGACAATACCACCTACACCATGCAGACCAAAGGCATCTAAAGAATCATCGGCTTTCAATGCGCGTTTCAGTGCAGTAATCCCCCAGAAACACACCACACCACCGATCAGACCCATCGCCAATGCACCGCCTACAGTCACAAAACCTGCCGCTGGAGTAATGACCACTAGACCAGCAACTGCACCCGATACGCCGCCCAGTACAGAAGCTTTACCACGTGCCAGTTTTTCAGTGATTAACCAAGAGATGGCTGCTGCCGCTGCTGCGACTTGAGTCACGATCAAAGCATAGCCTGCAGAACCGTTTGCACCTAATGCAGAACCACCGTTGAAACCGAACCAGCCTACCCAGAGCAAAGATGCACCGACCACAGTAAGCGTCAGGTTATGCGGCGCCATAGATTCACGACCCAAACCCATACGTTTGCCCAGCATATATGCTGCGACCAGACCGGCAACACCCGAGTTGATATGTACAACCGTACCACCGGCAAAATCAAGCGCGCCGTCGTTACCTAACCAGCCACCACCCCATACCCAGTGGGTAATTGGTGCATAGACAATCACCACCCAAAGTGCAATGAAAGCAACAAAAGCACCAAATTTCATACGTTCTGCAATCGAACCGCTGATGATGGCAACCGTAATGATGGCAAAAGTCATTTGGAAAATCACAAACAGGATTTCAGGAATCGTGCCTGAAAGCGCCTCTGTGGTAATACCGGCCAGCATGAACTTGTCCAGGCCGCCTATAAAGGCATTGCCTTCACCGAAAGCTAGGGTATAACCAACAATCACCCAGGCAATACTGACCACCGCTGCAGCAATAAAGCTATGTGCCATCGTCGCTAGAACGTTTTTCTTGCGGACCATACCGCCATAAAATAGCGCCAAGCCAGGAATGGTCATGAGTAAAACTAGAGCGGTAGAGGTTAAAACCCAAGCGGTATCGCCGGTATCTAGCGTTGGTTCTTCTTCTGCAGGTGCTGCAGCTTCAACTGGCGCTGCTTCAGCAATTGCTGCTGTAGTGTCTGTTGTTGTATTTGTTGTATCGCCTGCTTCTTCAACAAGCACAATTTCTTCTGTCGGTGTTGTTGCTGTTGCAGCTTCTTCAGCCCATGCAACAGAACCACCCAAAAGAGCGCCGGCCATGCCGAACGCGAGTAGCATTTTTTTCATTCGTATCCCCCAACCAAGTTTTTGTGAGTTATTAGGTACTCAGCAAACTTCGTGCCAAGTTAGACAGCGTCTGCACCTGTTTCACCTGTACGAATACGGATGACTTGTTCTAAGTTGGTCACGAAAATTTTTCCGTCACCGATTTTTCCAGTGCTCGCCACACGAGTAATAGATTCAATCACCGCGTCTACCATTTCATCGCTAATCGCGATTTCAATTTTGACTTTCGGCAAGAAATCTACAACGTATTCAGCACCACGATAGAGTTCAGTGTGGCCTTTTTGACGACCAAAGCCTTTCACTTCAGTTACAGTGATGCCTTGAACACCAATTTCAGACAATGCTTCGCGAACATCATCTAATTTAAAAGGTTTTACAATTGCAGTTACGAGCTTCATGTTTGTTTTCCTTCGGCTTATTTCACCAGTAAGGTTTTACGTTCAAATTTCATGCCAAGATTCCTAAGGTCGGGGGAAATTAGAAAGCCCGGCATGTGGTTTATTTATACCTTATTTTATACGGATAAAGACTTTGAATCTTCAAAAAATAGACATTTTTTATGTGGATTTTTACAATATCTTTAATCGAATAAGTCTATATTTTGTCTGAAATACTATAGTCTGCATTTTAGCAATGCTAAACTGTCGGTTCCTTTCTACGGCGATGGATCAGACAATGATTGAAACTTTATTACAAGCAATTTTGCAGCAAGTCGAACAACCTAAGAAAGATTTGGAACATAATATCCGTGCCTTGTTAAATGAAGCTGTGGCGAAAATGGATTTGGTGTCTAAAGAAGAAATAGAACGTCAGCGTACTGCCCTAAATAATGCCAATCATCGCCTGAATGATTTGCTCAAACAGGTGGAAGCATTAGAAGAGAGAATTTCGAACAAAAAATAAGCACAACTACAGTGCATAAAAGACACCAGAACTATAAAAATAACGCACCAAATTGGAACAATAATAATGTCTTTTGCCAAAATTTATACGCGAGGCTTGCTGGGCCTGCATGCGCCTTTAATTGAAGTCGAAGTTCATGTCAGTTCGGGTATGCCTTCGCTCACTATAGTGGGGCTTCCCGAAGCGGCGGTACGTGAAAGTAAAGACCGGGTCCGTTCTGCCATTTTGAATAGCGGCTTTCAATTTCCAACCAAACGTCTGACCATTAATCTGGCCCCTGCAGATCTGCCAAAAGATGGCTCACGTCTGGACTTACCGATTGCTTTAGGTATTTTAGTGGCCTCCGGGCAGCTGCCTGAAGATTGTACCGAGTATCTGGAGTTTATTGGCGAGTTGGCCCTCGATGGTCAATTACGTCCTGTCAGCGGTACCTTAAGTATTGCCATTGCCTGTCAAAGTGACCAGCATCAACTGATTTTGCCTGGCCCAAATGCCCAGGAAGCCTGTCAGCTCCCAGACTTTAAAGTCTTTGCAGCCAATCATCTGAAAGAAGTGTGTGAACATCTTTCCCAGACACAGCGCTTGCCGCACGTAGAAGCCAGCTCACCTAATACAGACCATTTTTATAAGTTTGATCTGGCGGATGTAAAAGGACAATTGCGGCCACGACGTGCTTTAGAAATTGCCGCAGCGGGTGGTCATTCATTGCTGTTTCGAGGCCCGCCTGGAACAGGAAAAACCGTGCTGGCCTCCCGATTGGCCAGTATTTTGCCGCCCTTAAAGACGCAGGAAAATCTGGAAGTAGCGAGTATTTATTCGGTGGCGAATGCCAATCACCCTTTTGGGCAACGGCCTTTTCGAGCACCCCACCATACTGCTTCTGCCGTGGCACTGGTGGGTGGCGGTTCACATCCCAAGCCAGGAGAAATTACCCTGGCGCATTTAGGGGTTTTATTTTTGGACGAGCTACCAGAATTCGACCGCAAAGTGCTGGAAGTTCTACGTCAGCCTTTGGAAGCAAAAGAAATCGTCATTTCCCGAGCGTCACGTCAAATTACTTTCCCGGCCAATTTCCAGTTGGTGGCTGCCATGAATCCCTGTCCATGTGGTTATGCCTTTAATCAGGATATCCGCTGCCAATGTTCACCAGAAAGTATTAAGCGCTATCAGAACCGGATTTCAGGCCCGTTGCTGGATCGGATTGATTTGCATATTGATGTACCGCCATTACAGGCACATGAGTTACAGGACAATCGACCTACAGAAAACTCAGAAACGGTTAGACAACGCGTCATTGCAGCCTATGAAATTCAGATGCAACGGCAAAATACCTTGAATATGAGTTTGAGTCCAAAGCAGTTAGAGCAATATGCCGCATTAGATCAGTCTGCTCAGAATATGCTTGAAATGGCTCAGCAAAAACTGAATTTATCAGCGCGCGGCTATCATCGGGTCTTGCGTGTTGCACGCACCATTGCCGATTTAAATCAAAGTCCAGATATTCAAAGTCAGCATCTTTCGGAGGCCCTGTCTTATCGCGGGCAGCAGCAGATTTAGATCATTAAAAAAAGGCGACCTAAGGTCGCCTTTTTATCTAAAGAGGATTAGAAGCTATAACCCAGTCCAAATACGACTTTATTCTTTTGTTTTTCATCAAAACGGTCATAACCACCCAAAATATAATTCATGCTTGCAGTTACACCTGTGTCACCAAGTGGCTTGCTTAAACCGATGTCAAAATGACGGAAACCAAAACTTTCTGTAGTTCCTTCAATAAAGTCACCTGATTTTTCATAAGCGTATAAGCCTAAAGCTGTATCCAAGCTGAAATCTTGTGGTAAAGCATAGCTATAAGTAGCTTTTAAATAGGTATCACCTGCATTGCCCCAAGTAGTATCTTCAAGAAGAGTTTGTGCTGTAACGCCCAAATCTTTATAGCTCATACCCAGTAACAGCTCAAATCCATCAGAATTGACATCAGATTCATAATAATAATAGTAGGTCGTACCGATCGTTAAACCTAAGTCATCATTGACTGCATGGCTATAGCCAGCATAGAAGTTATTTTCGAAAGCATCACGTCCTTCTTCAGACAAAGGGTAATCTAGCGTAGATCCCCACCAACCTGCATAGAAGCCAGACGCATGGTTATAATCAAGTCCACCTTGTAAGGTAGCGCCGCTATTTTCAGGAATGTTAGTAATACCACGCAAGTTATAGCTCGAAAGTACGCTGATATTTCCAGATACCGTATGTTCAGCAACAGGTTCTTCAGCAAAAGTAAAAGAAGATACAGCGCCCAATAAAGCAAGAGATAATACTTTTAATGTTAATTTCATTGTGTGGCTCCCCCAGATCGTCTGAGACGTTTTTATGATCATTGATTAAACTCAAGCTCAAAATTTGCAAGAGCTATGCCAATCTGGATAAAAGGAACCAAAATAATAAATCTAAAAATATAAATAAAATTTAAGTTATTGTTTTTAATTTAAAATTTGAATTATAAAAAACTGAATTATCTAGGCTTTCTTTTAAATAAATGTATTTAAGGCTATTTCATCACTTTTTTAATACTTATACATAATCATTTACAATTTGCCCCATTTTGATTCTATTTTTGTAATGAATAAAATTTGTGCTAAAAAATAGTGCGTAATTTTTGATCATATTTTTCGCACGTTTCAAAATAAATAAGCTGATCACATTCATTTCACCACTTTAGAAATATCATTTATATCTTCCAATAAAACTATGTTTTTACTCAATTTTTACCGATAGGTTAGAAATTAGCCACCTCAAATCCTTGCTATTGTTTAATTTGAGTTAAAAAAATCTAAACTTTAGTGGAATATATCCAATAAAAAATGACATTTTTTCAGCAATTCTTATACAATTCCTAAAAAATTCCGATCAATTTGTATAAGGCTCTCTTCCCAATGCAAAATTCAAAAAAATTAACATTAGCAGTTTTGATTCAGGCTGCTTTGGTTTCTACCGCTTTCGCTAGCGAGCAAAGCGAGTCGAAAGGTTTTGTAGAAGATGCTGAAGGTTCTGTACTTTTCCGGACTGGTTATTTAACTCGTGACTATAAAGGTACTAAGCCCGGTACTGATACAAGTTCTTTTGCTCAAACAGCAATTGTAAAATTAGACTCAGGCTTCACAAAAGGTACTGTAGGCTTTGGTGCAGGTATTATTGGTGATGCATCATTTAAATTGGGTGAAAACGGTCACACTGGTAATGGCATGATTCCTACCCACCCACAAAATAACGCTGATGGCACTAAAGATGCTTATGATCATTGGACTCGTGGCGGCGCATATGTGAAAGCTCGTGTATCAAATACGACTGCAACTTATGGTACTCAGGTTTTAGACCTACCTGTACTTGCAAGCAATACTGCGCGTTTAGTACCTGAATATTTCACAGGTGTGTTAGTTGAAAGTAATGAAATTGAGAACCTAAACTTAGTTGCTGGTAAATTCACCGAAAACCAGTATTCAAATCAAATCAATTCAGATGGTAACGAACTTGACCGTGCTGTAGTTTGGGGTGCGAAATACAAGTTTAATGATCAATTAAATTCTTCATACTATGGTGTTGATGTTAAAGATAAATTACAACGTCACTATGTTAATGCGAACTATAGCTATACCTTGGCTAATGACAGCACTTTAACTCATGACTTTAGTGGTTATCATACTGAGTTCGAAGCTGGTAGCTCATCAAATATTGAGACTTTGACTGAAGACAAACAAAACTCTATTTGGGCGATTTCTAGCACGTACAGCAAAGACGTACACAACGTAATGCTTGCTTATCAACAAAATACCGGCAGCTTAGGCTACGATTATGGTAACAATGCTGATGGTGCACAAAGTATTTACCTACCTAACTCTTATCTTTCAGATTTTATTGGTAAAGATGAAAAATCACTTGGTCTACAATATAACTATAGCTTTAAGAACCAAGGCTTGCCTGGTTTAAACTGGACTACAGCATTTGTCTATGGATGGGATATTGATGTTGTTGGTAAGGAGCAAGAAGGACAAGAACGTGAATTCTTTAACCAAGTAAAATACACAGTTCAATCTGGTTTTGCTAAAGATACTAGCTTACGTCTTCGTCACTCTTATTATCGTGCAAATGATAGCTACAAATCTATTTACATGAACGATACTAACGAATGGCGTATCTGGTTAGACATTCCTGTGAAATTATTCTAATTCACTCGGGTTTCAAGCCATAAAAAAACCTGCACATTGTGCAGGTTTTTTTATTGCAGGCTTTAAAAAGTTAAAACCTGGACAACAAAAAGCAATTATTTGTTTGCTTCTGCATAAGCAGCAATTGAGTCCAGTACTTCTTGCTTCGCAACATCAGCACCTTCCCAACCACTTAACTTAACCCATTTGCCTGGCTCAAGGTCTTTGTAATGCTGGAAGAAATGTTCGATCTGGCTGATCAACAATGGAGGAAGATCAGTATATTCCTGAACATCTTTGTAGATTGGGGTCAGTTTGTCATGTGGAACTGCAACCAGTTTCGCATCAACACCACCGTCATCTTCCATGTTCAATTTACCGACAGGACGGCAACGAATGACTGAACCTGGCTCTACTGGATGAGGCGTTACAACCAGTACGTCTAATGGGTCACCATCAAGCGATAGTGTGTTTGGTACATAACCGTAGTTTGCTGGGTAGAACATTGCTGTACCCATGAAACGGTCTACAAATAACGCATCAGAATCTTTATCGATTTCGTATTTGATTGGTGCTGCATTTGCAGGAATTTCGATGATCACATAGATATCGTTTGGCGCATCTTTACCCGCTGGGATATTGCTGTAGCTCATAGCATCACTCTTTAACAAGTTATATCTTTTAAAAAACCGCGACAATTATAACGGTTTTTAAAGATTTTTTTGGATTTTAAAATATCGAACTGTAAATATGTCCGCAGACCTGATGACTTAAACTAACTTGATGATCAGCAGCAATAAAGCTACCGGACATAACATCGAGAGCAACCATACGATAGAGCGTAAAGTCGCCCAGTTGGCTAAATAGCAGATTCCGTACAACACACGAAAAACCAGATAAGCTACACCAAAAGTCATCACTACACTTTGCGGCACCACCATATATTCCGCCATTAGAATAGCAGCAATAAAGAGTGGCAAACTTTCAAAGCTATTCTGCTGGGCAGCATTCGCGCGACTGGCCAAGCCTGAAGACTTTTCTAAAAATGCCCGTGGGTTCTGATTGTCTTTGCTGCTGAAGCCTGCTGATTTTTTTGCAATCAATGTAAACACATAAGGCAAAAGACAAGCGGCCAAAATGAGATAAATAACCCCACTAATGCTGTGCATCTGTTTTTTCTCATGAAAATTTTATCTCTATCATAGCATGGCATTTCGTGAATAAATTTTGTTAAATAGAGTGCTTTTTATTACTTGTTAAGGATTCACTATGGTCGCGCCTGATCAAAATGAAATGTTCGATGTCCTCGAGAAACAACGCCAGCATCAACGTCAAGTGGATCGCGTATTAAAAATTGTCCTGCCGATTGTGGCATTTCTGATGGCTGTCATTTGTGCCAATATGAATATCTGGTCGCCGATCTTCACCTTTGTCATTTTATGGATTGCCTTTTATTTCGTAGGTATCAAGCGTACACCACTCTGGCACTGGCTAGTCGCGATTCTGGTGTATTGCTTGGTCGATAACATTCTAAGTTATGGCAGCTTTAATCAAACCGGATTTACTCGCCAGTTTGGCACCATGTTTATCTTCTTGGGAGTAGTTGGTGTAGGTCGTCCTTATTTTGATCGCTGGTTAATGAAAAAATAAAAAGTCCAAATCAAAAAAAGCGCCTGACGGCGCTTTTTTTTCTTACAGGTATTAGGCTGTTTTACGTAAATCTTTACGCAGGATTTTACCTACGTTGGATTTTGGCAATTCATCCATAAACTCGACATAACGTGGACGTTTATAACCGGTCAGGTTTTCTTTAGCGAATGCTAAAACTTCTTCTGTGGTTAAAGACGGATCTTTTTTCACAACAAACAGTTTTGGCACTTCACCTGATTTTTCATCTGGCACACCAATCGCAGCCACTTCCAGTACTTTTGGATGAGTTGCTACAACCTCTTCAATCTCAGATGGATAGACGTTAAAACCAGACACTAGAATCATGTCTTTCTTACGATCTACAATTTTCACATAACCACGTGAATCCATAACACCGATATCACCGGTACGGAAGAAGCCATTCACCATGACCTTTTCAGTTTCATCTGGACGGTTCCAGTAGCCTTTCATGACCTGAGGACCACGGATTGAAATTTCACCTTGCTCACCCAGTGGAACTTCATTGCCTTCATCATCCAGAATAGCCACTTCAGTTAATGGCAATGGAATGCCAATAGTGCCACTGAATTCTTCAGATGCAGGTGGATTTGCTGTTGCCACCGGAGAAGTTTCAGACAAGCCATAACCTTCAACGATATTGGTTCCAGTGACTTTCTTCCATGCTGCTGCAGTAGAAGGAAGTACGGCCATACCGCCACCCATCGCCATTTTCAATTTGCTATGATCAAGTTGCTTAAACTCTTCATTGTTTACCAGCGCATTGAACAATGTGTTCACTGCCGGGAAGAAAGTCGGTTGATATTTACGTAGCTCTTTCATTACCGCAGGTAAATCACGCGGGTTTGGAATCAGAACGTTGGCCTGACCTTTGTACATACCGTAAAGTGCACAAACCATGAAAGCAAAGATATGATAAAGCGGCAAAGCACAGAAAATACGGTCATCTGGCTGGCCATCTTGCGCACCAAATTTACTCTGGAAGATACCGTCACACTGCAACATGTTCGCAACCAGATTACGATGCGTCAGTTCAGCACCTTTAGATACACCCGTGGTACCACCTGTGTACTGAAGAACTGCAGTATCACTAAGGGTCAATTCAGGGCGTTTATAGTTACTTGGATTAACTTTAGACAAGGCCGCATTAAATCTCACATGGCCTGGAATATCCCAAGCTGGAATTTGCTTGCGCACAGAACGCAGTACAAAGTTTACCAATGTTCCTTTCAAGGCACCCAGCATGTCACCGACAGAAGCCACTACAACATGCTTCACCGGTGTTTTACCAATAATCGCTTGATAAACAGATGCAAAGTTCTCAATAATCACCAGTACTTCAGCGCCTGAGTCATTCAATTGATGCTCAAGTTCGCGCGATGTGTAGAGTGGATTCACGTTGACCAGTACCAAACCTGCGCGGAACACCCCAAGTGCCACAACCGGATACTGAAGAACGTTTGGCATCATCACTGCCACACGTGAACCTTTTGCCAACCCCAAGCTTTGTAGATAAGTTGCAAACTTACGGCTCGCCTCTTCCAGTTCATTGAAAGTCATTGCCTTATCCATAAAGATAAAGGCATCACGCGAGCCGAATTTTTGGAAATTACGCTCAAAAACATCTACTAGAGAAGTATTTTCTGCTGGTAATTCTACTGTTTCTGGAATCCCTGTTTTTTGGTATTCAGCAAACCAAATTTTTTCCATAATGGCCATCTCTCCAATCATAATCCTTAGTATTTCAACTGTTTTTTTCAATATCACACGCCATTTTTAGACTTGTATATGTGTAATATTGCATCCATCTTGTTGAATCGTTGTTCATATATAACGTATTTCGCAGGATGGATGCTAGTCTTATCTTTGAATCAACAGTTTATTTGCTTTTTGATATCCGCGTGGTAAAAGCTGTCCTTTTGCACCGCGCTTACCGATATATTTGCGCAAATCATCCCCTTTTAATTTTAACTGCTGTTGTCCTGCAAGCACTTGAATTATTTCATCAAGCTTCAATATTGTCATGGACAAAATTTGATCACTATCTTCAAGTTGTATCAATTTATTTCCTTTACCTTTGTTCAATACAGGTAATTCTGCTAAATCGACAATCAACAGGCGTCCTGCTGAACTGAGCAGTGCAACATGCGTGGCATCATCGAGTGGCTGCAGGTTCATGACCTCTGCCCCTTCAGATAAATTCAGGAAAGCTTTCCCCGCTTTGGCACTGGTATCCAGCTGCTTGGCCTGGGTTTTAAAGCCATAGCCTTTGTTGCTTGCTGCTAGAATTTCAGTTTCATCCTCTGCCACCAGAACCTGTTTAAAACCGACCCCGCTGCCTGGAGACAGTTTTGAACTGAGCGGTTCGCCGAGACCACGCGCAGATGGTAGCGTATTGATGGCCAAGGCATAGCTACGGCCAGTGTCATCTAATACATAAAGGCGTTGATTGGATTTGCCCTGTGCATGACTCAAATACTGATCACCAGCACGGAAATTCAGATTTTCTGCATCAACTTCATGGCCTTTGGCACAGCGAATCCAGCCAGCTTCTGATAACACCACCGTCACCGGATCGGCCGGCAACATTTCAGTTTCATTGATTGCAGCAGCTTCGGCACGTTGTACGATTGGCGAACGGCGATCATCGCCAAATTTCTTGGCATCGTCTTTCAGCTCAGAAATGATCAGGCTTTTTAAAGATTCCGGATTGGCCAATTGTTCACGAATTACTGCCGCTTTCGCTTCCAGTTCTTCCTGTT
The DNA here is from genome assembly GCF_024129595.1 of Acinetobacter lwoffii. Lineage (GTDB taxonomy): Bacteria > Pseudomonadota > Gammaproteobacteria > Pseudomonadales > Moraxellaceae > Acinetobacter > Acinetobacter lwoffii_O. The sequence goes on from NZ_JAMXXS010000003.1 coordinate 197,236, forward strand.
CACGGCGCATTTCCATTTCTTCAAGCTTAGCCAAATGACGCAATTTCAGTTCCAGAATCGCTTCGGCCTGAATCTCGTCAATGTTAAAACGCTGCATCAAAACTGGTTTTGGCTGATCTTCTTCACGAATAATCTGAATCACTTCGTCAATATTCAGATAAGCAATGATCAGACCGCCGAGAATATGTAGGCGTTTTTCGATCTTGTTCAGATGATATTGCAGACGGCGTGTTACCGTAGTTTTACGGATTTCAATCCATTCTAGTAAAATACGACGAATCGATTTCACCTGTGGACGGCCATCCGCACCAATCATGTTCATGTTGACGCGGTAGCTGGATTCCAGATCGGTGGTGGCAAACAAGTGACTCATCACCGATTCGGCATCAATACGATTCGAACGCAATACAATCACTAAACGGGTTGGATTGGCATGATCCGATTCATCCCGTACATCGCTGACCAAAGGCAGTTTTTTGGCCTGCATCTGATCGGCAATCTGGGTGATGATTTTGGAGCCTGACACCTGATATGGCAGTTCCGTAATGATGATTTCGTTTTTATCGACGCTATAGACCGCACGCATGCGGTAGCTGCCACGACCTGTGGTCTGAATTTTTAACAGTTCAGCAGGCGGGGTGATAATTTCAGCTTTGGTCGGCAAGTCTGGCGCAGGAATATATTCTGCGATTTTTTCATCGGTCAGGTTCGGATTACGAATTAGCGCAATCGTCCCTTTGACCACTTCACGCAGGTTATGCGGTGGAATGTCTGTGGCCATACCGACAGCAATACCAGTGGTGCCATTCAGCAAGATGTTCGGTACACGGGCTGGCAAATTCACCGGTTCTTTCATCGAACCATCAAAGTTGTCCTGCCATTCACAGGTGCCCTGACCCAGTTCAGACAGCAACAGTTCGCTGTACTGGGAAAGCTTGGCTTCGGTATAACGCATCGCCGCGAAAGACTTCGGATCATCCGGTGAACCCCAGTTACCCTGCCCCTCAATAAACGGGTAACGATAACTAAAGGGCTGTGCCATCAGCACCATGGCTTCATAGCAGGCCGAGTCACCATGCGGATGGTATTTACCGAGTACGTCACCGACAGTACGTGCGGATTTCTTTGGTTTGCTGGTCCATTTCAGTCCCAGCTCACTCATGGCATAAACAATCCGGCGCTGTACCGGTTTCAGGCCATCGCTAATATGAGGGAGTGCCCGATCCATAATCACGTACATGGCGTAATTCAGATAAGCTTGTTCGGTAAATTCTGCTACGGAGCGGTTTTCTGTCGCATGATGCGCAAGGCTTGTCATAACAACCTATAGTCCTAAATAATTCGTTTTTGTATCAATGTTTCTTATGCTAAGTCGTGGCTGTAGATGACACAAGGGCATCAAATCGTTCAGCGCGACAATTTGTGTCTTATGGCCTAAAAATATCCACTTTATAGGCCATAAGCAACTAAAAATTCATTCCCTTTATAAGCCCATCGATTCCAGGGTCTTGCCTTTGGTTTCTTCACCCAAGACCAGAATCACAATCGCGACAGCGACCAAAACTGCCGTAAACATGGTGAAGACATAGCTGAAACCGTTTGGCATGCCCATCAGATGGGTTACTGCAAAAGGTGCCGCGATACCGCCAATCCGGCCTACTGCACCAGCCCAGCCTGAACCAAAGGCACGGATATTGGTCGGATATTGTTCCGGGGTATAAGTGTAGAGCACGCCCCAGGCACCCAGATTAAAGAAGGACATCAGACAGCCCCAAATCACGATTTCAGTAACACTACCCGACTGGCCAAAGAAATAGGCCGAGATCGCGCACATACCGATAAAGCCGGCCAGAGTCGGCTTACGACCCAGCTTTTCGACCAGCCATGCCGCCACCAGATAACCGGGCAACTGCGCCAGAATCATAATCAGCACATATTCAAATGACTGGACAATGCTATAACCTTCTTTGACCAGTAAACTTGGTAACCAGGTAAAAATGCCATAATAAGAGAAAATAATACCGAACCAGATCAGCCATAGCATAAGCGTACGGCGTGCAAAAATACCCGACCATAACTGTGAAAATGAAATATTCTGCTTCTCTGCAACGGGTTTCACTTCAAAAATTTCATAGACTTGAACGCCACATTGACGCTCAATCTTTTTGACCAGTGCCGAAGCTTCCTCTATACGACCACGGTTAATCAGGAATGGAATAGATTCCGGTACCATTTTCCAGATTACAATGGCATACAGCGCAGGCAGGCCACCAATCATGAAAGCAGTTTGCCAACCAAAATCAGGAATAACAAAGCGCGATACCAGCGCCGCAACCAGCCAGCCTAGCCCCCAAAAACTTTCCAGCAAGACAATAAAACGGCCACGCACATGTGCAGGAATATATTCACTGACCAGCGTTACGGCCACGGGTAACTGACCACCCAAGCCTAAACCGACAATAAAACGGAATACTAGTAGCCAAGTCAGATTCGGTGCAAAAGCGCAGGCTGCCGTGGCCAAGCTATAAATGACCAGAGTCGCAGCAAAGACTGTTTTACGGCCAAAACGGTCTGCCAGGCCACCTGAACAAATCGCCCCGATCGCCATGCCGACAAAACCGATCGACACTACCCAGCTTTTTTGATCGGCAGTCATCTGCCAGTCTTCAGCCATTTTGGCCAGGATAAAGGAAATCAATCCGGTATCCATCGCATCAAACATCCAGCCCAGTCCAATCACCACCAGCAAGGTGTAGTGAAACCTACCAATCGGTAAGCGTTGTATGCGAGAAACTAAATCCATAACAAAAATCTCTGATCAGGTGGAACGGGAGATGCTGCTTTCTCAACAGGTGGGCTGCTTTATATTTTTTATACTACGAATTGAGTTGAATGCGGCTATTTTTATTGCCGCACTTCATACATTTAAAAATTAAGATTCATCTTTGGAAGATGCCGAGTGCTCATCATCATCTTTATAAATGAATTTTGGCATTTCCAGACCAAAATAGATGGCGATCAGACGTAAGCTAAAACCAAAAATCAGGGTAGACAAAATGGTCAGATCCTGCGACAAGCCGTAGTGGCTACAGAGCCAGTAAAAGATCACTGAAACAAAGGCAATACTGGCATACAGTTCACGGCGGAACACCAGCGGCACGTCATTACATAAAATGTCACGCAAAATCCCGCCAGACACTCCGGTCAAAACACCCGCGACGGCGCTGACCACAAAACCATGCCCCATTTCCAGGGCAATCTGGCAGCCAATAATGGTAAAGCCAATCAGGCCCAAGGCATCCAGCACCAGGAAGACATTACGTAACTGTCGCATCCATTTGGCAATCAGGATAGTGACGAAGGCTGCGCAACAGGTCAGCACCAGATATTCGGGATGTTTGACCCAGGTCAGGGGATAATGTCCGAGCAGAACATCGCGGACCGAACCACCACCCAGTGCAGTAACACAGGCAATAATCATCACGCCAAACCAGTCCATGCTGCGCCGGCCAGCGGACAGTGCTCCGGTCATGGCTTCAGCGGTAATTGCAATAATATAGATGACGGTCAGTAACATCGCCCTGCTTCCACCTGAGGCTTTGAGATGGCGGCTATTCTAAGCTAAATCTGTGTGAAAGTTATAAGAATCCGGCACAACATTGCTTAAATTTTTTCCCCGAGCCACAAATGCAGGCCTGTTTCATGGTGATGGTCTGGTCTGTCGTCGGATCCAGAAAATACCAGCGACCTTCAAACTTCACAAAATGCGAAGCTTCATGATGCACCTGTGCCTGCTTGCCATCATGATAATGTGCCTTAAACTCGACTAAGGCATGATTTTTATCTAATTTTTCATTGACTTGAACAATTTCAAGCTTTAACCATTGATTGGCTTTACTCCATTCACTAATTGCCTGCAGGTCCAGCGCTTGTTGCTGACCCAGCGCAGTCGTGGTTTTGATGTAATCGATTTCATGCTTGGCAAAGGCACTATAACGGGAACGCATGAGTTGCTGTGCAGTCTCTGCGGCCCGTTGCCCTACATGCAGTGGCTGACAACAACTGTGATATTCGCCTTGTCCACATGGACATGCTTCTGACATTTCAGTTCCATAAAAATAGCCCGACAATGCGGGCTATTTTAGCAAACTTTACAGGCCAAACATTGGCTAGAATCTAGTCCTGTGCAGGAAGCTGCGGAATGATATGCACTTTATCGATCTTATGACCGTCCATCGTCACGACCTCAAAGATATGCCCATCTGCTTCAAACTTTTCACCGCTATGTGGTAAACGTGCCATATGGAACAATACATAACCAGATAAAGTCGAATATTCTTCAGTTTCATTGACCAGATCACGATCCAGCAGCAAGGAAACGTGACGAATATCGGTGGAACCGTCCAGAATCAGGCTGCCATCATCCAGACTTTCTGCTGCCACTTGCAGCTCATCTTCATCTGGAAATTCACCGGCAATTGCTTCAAGAATATCAATTGGGGTGGCAATCCCTTCAATTGAGCCATATTCATTCAGCACAATTGCCATCTGTAAGGGCGCTTGACGCAATTGATCCATCACCATCAGTACCTGAGCATTTTCATGCACGATGACTGGCTCACGTAAATGCTTTTCAAAGTCCAGCACCCCAGTTTCAATATATTCATTCAGGACTTTATGGGTCAGCACCACACCGGCAATATTGTCCAGTTCGCCGCGAGCGATGATCAGACGCGAGTGGCTCATCTGCAACAATTGTGCTTTGATGCTGTCGGCATCATTGTCCAGATCGATCCATTCCAGTTCGGGACGCGGCGTCATCACCGACTTGACCGGACGTTCAGACAGACCCAGTACCCCCTGTACCATGACACTATGATAGATGCCATTGTCATCATTAAAGACTTCATCGGCAAAGGCACGGGTTGCCAGAACATCTTCCGGTTCAGAAGAATCATTGTCCTGAGCAGGTTTACCACCCAGCATCCGCATCACTGCTGAAGCAGTACGGTAGCGCATATCCGTAGTAGTCACCATTTTTTCCTGATTGCGTTTCATGGTCTGGTTAATAAATTCGACAATCACCGAGAAACCAATCGCAGCATACAGATAGCCTTTCGGAATATGGAAACCGAAGCCTTCGACCACCAGCGAGAAACCGATCATCATCAGGAAGCCCAGACACAGAATCACTACGGTCGGATGCCTGTTGACGAAATCCATCAGGGCTTTGGATGCCCAGAGCATAATCCCGATGGCAATAATCACGGCAATCATCATGACTGACAGGTCTTTGACCATGCCAACCGCAGTAATCACACTGTCCAATGAGAAAACGGCATCCAGCACCACGATCTGGACAATCACCATCCAGAATACTGCATGGACCGGATTTTCTTCTTTGATGACCGGTTTGGCTTCCAGACGCTCATGCAGTTCCATGGTGCCTTTAAACAGCAGGAACACCCCACCAAACAATAGAATCAGATCTCGACCTGAGAAAGCATGATCAAAAATATGGAACAGTGGATCAGTCAGAGTGACCACCCAGGCAATCGAGGCCAGCAAGATCAAACGCATCACCAGGGCCAGCATTAAGCCCACAATCCGCGCGGCATTACGTTGTTCTGGTGGCAGTTTCTCCGCCAAAATGGCAATAAAAACCAGATTGTCGATCCCGAGTACAATCTCAAGAACAATTAACGTGAGTAAACCGACCCAGGCTGAAGGGTCCGACATCCATTCAAAGATCATACGCTTGGCTCCTGAAGCTCAGGACTGCAGCATGGAATCACCTGACGCTGTGACACAGCAAAACAGAATTTTTTATATTGAATAAGATCAATTATTTGGCGTAGATTTATAAAGTTAAACGGCCAACTACCACTACCCATCGTCGTTCTATTGTTGTGAAACCAATTTTCAGTATATCAAGATCAATTTGAAATTCACCTATTTTCATAGCTGTTTATCGATGAATTTTGCTGAGCCCTATTGCAGTGAAAATGTAGCCGCACACAGAATTGTCATATTTATTAATTAAGCTATAGTCACAAGAAAGAAAAATGATAAGGTGAAGAAAATAAATGCAAAGCGTAATTCAAATGACAGATTATTTTAAAGAAAACTCCCCAAAAACAACACGCCCTCTAGTGGCTCTCTATTGTGGTTCACGTGCAGGCAACAAACCGGTTTATTTAGAAAAAGCCATTCATCTCTCGCAAGGACTGGCAGAACATGGTTTCGGGCTGGTTTACGGTGGCGCCAGTATTGGCTTGATGGGACAGGTCGCGGATGCCATGATCCAGCATGGCGGTGAAGCTGTAGGGGTGATTCCTGAATTTATGCTGGATTATGAAATTGCCCATAACCAGCTCACGGAATTACATGTGGTGACCAGCATGCATCAACGTAAGGCTATGATGGCTGAGCGGGCCTGTGCCTTTGTGGCACTACCGGGTGGACTGGGCACGTTTGAGGAAATTCTGGAAATTGCCACCTGGGGGCAGCTGAATCAGCACCAGAAACCGATGATGCTCTATAACGTCAATGGTTTCTATGATGCCTTGATTGCGCAGCTGGACCGTGCAGTTGAAGATGGTTTTTTACCGCCACAGCATCGCGCCAAACTGATCATTTGCGAACACGAAGAAGAAATTTATACAACTTTAACCAATTTAGGCCATCCGCAAAGATTCGTAGTCTAAACTTCTCAAGCAAGAAAAAAGCGAGCCAGATGCTCGCTTTTTTCTTGGATTTTTAATATCAGGACTTATTGACCATAATTCGTCACAAAGTCATAAAACATCGGCAAAGTTGTTGCCAGAATGACCGACATGGCCAGACCGAACATCAGTTTCATGGCATCTGCGCTGACATTGCGTGACGTACGATGTTTGTTGACTTCATCCAGAATCATCGACATGGCAAATTCACGACCTGCGAGTAAGCCCAGGAATACCCAGGTGGTACTCATTGGAATGTTGCTCCACTCTTTAAAAACTAACAGGATAATGGCATACATGAAGTCGATAATCGTTGCAGCACGAATGTCGGTCACACCGGTTTTGGTGTCGACAATGTTCTGGATCGCCCCGCCACGTTGATACAGAATCACACCCAGCAAGACCACGAATACCGTAATCGCAAACATCAGGAATTCAAACGGCACCTGACGTGGCACATACACGAAGATGTTAGCCAGATCCTGAATCAGCCATTGACTCCACAGGAAACCGGTAGAAACCCACTGCAAGCCCATCCAGACCTTGGAGTGCTCCTGATGACGTGTCTTGGCAAAATGCCGTGCCAGCTGCTTGACCACAAAACGATAGATGACAATCGCTACAATAAAGGCGACGGCATAGCCCATCATCGATTTGACCATCATCGAGCCTAAGCTGGCGGGAGAGAAAATCGTAAGCACCAGGAAAGTGGTACTGACTGGAATCCCGTATTTGGTCAGCATCAACAGCAGAATTGGCGGCACAATGTACAGCCAGGTAATGCCACCTTCAGGGAAAGGAATCGTTTCTAAACGACCGTATGAGGCATCACCCACCCCAGATGCATACCAACCATAGACCAATACGACAATTAAAATTGAGCTGATATAAATCCACAATACCCACCATGGGCGATGTGAATTCGAAGAAATAAATGTCCCTAAGGTTTGAGGTACATCATTTCCGACAATAGAGTAAGCGGCCAAACAGAAGCCGATCACCATCAAAATCTCGATTGTCATAAAAACAAACCTATACGCGAGGAGATTTCAGCAGTGCTGAAAAGTTGGCCCAAGATTATGACGGTTTTATTTCATTTTAATGACAAGACTGTCATATATATGGTCACCTTACAAAAGAGAGCACCGAAGTGCCCTGAATTTAAAAGCTTTTGACTACTTGAGATTTACTTGATAAATCGTGGTACTGCCACTGACTTCATGGCCGACCACCAGGAGGGGTTTCTTATTCGGGGAGTCTTTGGCGGGGATAAATACCAAACCTTCCGGTCCTAAATCACCGGCTTGTCCCATTTCAATCTGCGCTGTAGTCGCTTTAAAATCACGTGAATTGATATATTGCACAAAGACTGGTGATGCAGGTGTAGACACATCATATACCATGATGCCACCGACACGCTCCAGCCCAATAAAGGCAAAGGTTTTTTGACCAATCTGCCCCAAGGTCACCCCTTCAGGTTCCGGCCCTTTATTGTCACTGCGATTATCCAGTCCGGCTTCTTCATGATTAAAGTTGAAAATCTCAGGATGATGTTTGGCAATATACTGCTCAAACTGACCGCCCGAATCCCATACCAGTTCTAAACCGGTCTGCTGATCATTTTCCACCCAGATACTGACCGAGCGTGTACCAAAGCTATATAAATGATCATAGACCAGATTGCCCCGTTCATTCAGTTTGGCTGTACCATCGGCATTTTTTTGATAGCCTTCGGTCCACGTAATATTTAAACGGCCCAGCAGATGATCTTCCCGGCAGTCTTTGGCATCCCCTGCAATAGCACCGCAGTAGGCAAAGTTAATCGGATTGAGTTCTGCACCTTTGGCCAATGCCCGAAGATGGGCTGGCAAATCATCACCCAGACGGCGGTCAAAACCTTTGGCATGGACCAAGTGTTTCACCCGCCATTCTTCTACAAAGCCTTGGCTGGTATCGTTATTGAAATATGCAGGATTGTTTTCACCCCAGGCACGGGCATCGCCTTCATTGGCAGACACAATATAGGTTTTGCCCGCGACCTCGAAACTTGCAATCGCATCTGGCATATATAAGCCACGGACATTCGCCCAAGTTTGAATATTGATTTTGCCTTTACCGTCGACACCATCCGCATCGCTGATATCCATGCCATGACCCTTCATGCCATGATCTTTGAAGCCAAATGGATAAACAGCGAGTACCTTGGCAGAAGCCACATCAATTTTGGCCAAGGCATTGTTTTCCTGTAAGGCAACCCAGGCGGTTTTTCCATCTTTTGAAACAGTGATGTACTCAGGTTCAAAATCCTGCGCTGCGCTGGCCTTTGGTCCGAAAATGCGGATGCCCTGTTCACGCAATGCTGCTTCCCGTCCGTTAAAGGCTTTAAAGTCTGCTGTACGAACGATCGGGGCTTTTAAATTGGCCAGATTAATGACAGACACCGCCCCTTCAGGGTCAACCTGATAATCATCAGAAGGCTCGCCTTCATTGGCCACCAGCAAAGTTTGACCATCCGGTGTGAAAGTCAGCATGTCCGGCAAGGCACCCACCTGTACGTGGGCCAACTTGCTCAGGTCTTTGGCCTGATATAAAGCAATATAGCCCGGGTCAGTTTTCACAGCAGCCTGAATCGCAATGGCGACAATGCCATTGTGTACCGCGACACTGTTGACCTCAGCCTCTGGCGCAATATCATCTACCTTGATAGAAGTTATTTTTTTCGGCTGATCAGGTTGACTTAAATCCAGCACATCCAATACGCCTTCTTTGGCATTGACCACGAATAGGCGTTGACTCTCGGCATCAAAGGCCGGAATTTCTGCAGCACTTTGCGCAAACACACCCGATTCATAAGCGGCTAATTTGCTTAACTCGATCGAGTTCGGTGTAGCCTCGACGATTGGAACCGGTGTTTCATTTTCATTCTCACTCCCACATGCCACCATCCCCACAGCCAGCATGGCCACTATCAATGATTTTAATTTCATTTTTTTGTTGATCTATCATGAAGAATTCGTGACCAATTTATAACCAGAGCATTGCAGTGCCATGACAGATCGGTTGCAGTTCCTTGACACAACACCGCATAAAAGTTGAAACGCTTTATATACGACAGACTCGGCTGATTCCTTTAAACTATTCAAAATTTTCAGTTTTCCAGAATTATGAATGCCACGCCTACGCATCAAGCCTTAGATCCTGAGTTCAGACTGCTGGTCTTGTTGGTCTCGATTGGCTTTTTTATGCAGGGGCTGGATACCACCATTATTAATACGGCCCTACCTGCAATTGCCCAAAATTTGCAGGAAGATCCGCTACGCATGCACAGTGTGGTCGTGGCGTATGTGCTGTCTGTAGCGGCCTGCATTCCCTTAAGTGGCTGGCTGGCAGACCGGTTCGGGGTCAGAAATACCTATTTTGCTGCAATTATTATTTTCTCTTTGGCCTCTTTGGGCTGTGCCTGGTCAAGTAACCTGAATGAATTATTGGTGTACCGGATCTTTCAAGGGATAGGGGGTGCATTATTGCTGCCAGTCGGCCGTTTGGCGATGCTAAAGATCATTCCCCGTACCCAGTTTCTGGCCGCCATGAGCCTGATGAGTCTGGCCGGTCTGATTGGTCCATTGATTGGCCCGACCCTGGGTGGTTGGATGGTAGAATACCTGTCCTGGCACTGGATTTTCCTGATCAATTTACCGATTGGCTTACTGGGCGCGCTGATTACCTTTAAGGCCATGCCGAATGTACTTGAACCTACAGTCGCCCGCTTTGATTATTGGGGCTTTATCTTGCTGGTCGTGGCCATGGTGGGCCTCTGTCTGGGAATTGAAAATTTTGCCAGTCCACAAAACTCGCTGTGGTGGAGCCTGAGCCTAATTTTGGTCGGTTTATTGGCCACCCTGATTTATGCCTATCATTCGCATACGCATAGCAATGCCCTGTTTCGCAGCCGGCTGTTTAAAAATAAAATTTATGCGATTGGTATTTTGGGTAATTTCTTTGCCCGTCTCGGTGGCAACTCGATTCCATTTTTGCTCCCCCTCATGTTGCAAGTCGCATTCGGTTTTGAACCTTTTATTACCGGTTTATTGATGATTCCGACTGTGCTTGGTTCGCTGGCCTCCAAACCGATTATCCGCAACATCATTCAGCGTTTTGGCTACCGTCGGGTCTTGCTGGTCAATACCTTACTGGTAGGTCTATGTATTGCCAGTTTTGCCCTGACCACGGCGGAAACCCCAATCTGGCTCCGTGCGATTCATTTCTTTATCTTCGGCATTTTAAATTCACTGCAATTCGTGTCGATGAATACCCTGACCTTAAAGGACTTAAGCCAGCAGGATGCCAGTAGCGGCAACAGTTTCCTGTCGATGATCATGATGCTGTCAATGAGTATCGGGGTGGCACTGGCAGGAACACTGGTGAACATGCTGAGTGCCTATTACGGCGCTGACAATCTGGTGGCTGCTTTTCATGTATCACTGATCTGTTTAGGCTGCATCAATATTATTGCGGCCTATATTTTCTGGCATATTCCTAAAAATACCCCGGTTTGATGCGCTATATTCACTTTGGGCTGATTGTAAGTTTTAGGCTAAATCACATATAGGCAAGGACTGAAAATGCAGAAAAATCAGGCTCCGAACAGAGTTCATAAATCGCTCTTGATTGGGCTGGGCATACTGATCACTGTGATCACGATCGCCATGGTCTATCTCTGCCTGATGAAAGCACCGTCTGCCCATGCAGCCGATTATCCTATTCAGGGTTTTGATGTATCGCATCATCAAAAAGAGATTCAGTGGCAGCAGATTTCGCCTGAAAAATACCGTTTTGTTTATCTGAAAGCCACTGAAGGCGGCGACTTTAAAGATACCCGTTTTCAGGAAAATTGGTTGAAAGCACGTGAACGCGGCTTTTTGGTCGGTGCCTATCATTTTTACCGGCTCTGCCGCGATGGCAGCATTCAAGCCCAGAATTTTATTGACTCCGTACCCAATAAACCGGATGCCTTACCGCCAGTAATTGATCTGGAATATGACAGCAAATGCATCAATACCTATTCTAAAGAGCAGCTTTTAAACGAAATTCAGGTGATGCACGATGCCCTGAAAAAGCATTATGGCAAGCAGCCGATTTTCTATATTTCTAAAGCTTTTTATAATATTGTACTGGCAGGACACTTTCCTAACGTACCACTCTGGGTACGTGAATACAAAGGTCTGCCTGATTTAAAAGATCAGCCAGCGTGGCTATTTTGGCAACATACCAGTCAGGGGAAAATTCCCGGTATTACCACACCGGTAGACCTGAATGTTTTTTATGGCTCAGAACAGCAATGGCTGGATTTTCTCAAAAAGAATGCGATTGTAGTACCTTCATCTGAGAATAAAGCGAAATAAAGCTGATCGCCTGAAAACAAGTTCTTTATAAAAACAACAAGGAAATAAAAAGATTGAAATGGATAAAAGGCATTTTACTCGGTCTGGTGATTCTACTCCTACTCATCGCGGGTATGCTGGCTTATCTGTTGCAAGCTTCGGGCAAGGTTAGTGACTTTAAAGCGTGGCAGCCGCAAACCGGTATATCCGTTCACGGGCTTACAGTCAATTTTTTTGGTGTGTCCACCCTGTTACTCGATGATGGCCACGATCAGATCCTGATCGATGGTTTCTTTAGCCGGCCATCTTTGCGGCAAGTAATTACTCGACCTATTCAAAGTGATAAGCTGCTCTTAGAACAACTGGTACAATGCCATGAATTGAGCCGAACCCAAGCCATTCTGGTCAGTCATTCTCATTATGATCATGTTCTGGATGTCCCGGCTTTACTAGAGATGCTTCCCGAAACTGCTGTCGTCGGTTCGCCGAGCACACTGAATATCGCCCGGGCAAATCCCCAAGTTACCCCACAGCAATTACAGCCGGTTAAGCCTTGGCAAGTACAACAATGGGGGCATTTTCAAATCACAGCAATTCCCTCACAACATACCCCGCCCACAGTGGTAAATGATGATTTAGGCGAAGAGCTGCTACAGCCCTTTACTCTTCCGGCTAAATTTTCCGAATTTAAGGAAGGTGGCAGTTTCGACTACCTGATTGAGCATGCAGGACATAAAATTCTGGTCAAGGCCAGTACCGGATTTATTCCAGAGCAATTGCAGCATCTGAAAGTCGACACCCTGTTTTTAGGCATTGCCCAGCTTTCCAGACAATCCGATGCCTATCAGCAGCAATATCTGGCTGAAACCCTGAACCTCCTCAAGCTCAAAGTGGTGATTCCGGTGCATTGGGATGATTTTTTCAGCCGTTAAACCAGCCGCTGCAATTTTTACCCCGTCTTGCCGATGATACCCCAAAAAGTTTGCAACTTCTGATTCAGGCTGCCGAGAGACAAGGGGAAAAAGTCGTCCTGCTCAGCGAACCGCAGCCCTATTTACTCAACGCAGCCGTCGCTTCCCAATCCGATTAAAGGCCCTTAAGATAGCGAACATGCGCAAAATTATTCATATCGATATGGATGCGTTTTATGCCTCGGTTGAGCTGCGTGAACGTCCAGAACTGAAAGACTTGCCTGTGGTGATTGCCTCGCATCATCCTCGGGCGGTGGTCGCGGCTGCCTCCTATCCGGCACGGGTTTATGGCCTGCGTTCTGCCATGTCCATGGGACAGGCGCGCAAACTGTGTCCTCAAGTCATCGTAATTGAGCCAGATTTTGCCAAATACCGGCAGGTATCGGCACAGATTCATCAGATCTTCCAACAATATACTTCCCTGATTGAACCACTGTCTCTGGATGAAGCCTTTCTGGATGTCACGGAGAATTTACAGCAGATTCCCAGTGCTACTGAAGTCGCCATGCGGATTCGCGAGGATATTTTTCAAGCGACCGGACTGACTGCTTCTGCCGGTGTGGCACCCAATAAATTTCTCGCTAAAATTGCTTCGGACTGGCACAAACCGAATGGCATCTGTGTAATTAAACCTTCGCAGGTACAGCGTTTTATCCAGGATCTGCCGCTGAAAAAAATTCCCGGCGTGGGAAAAGTCACTCAGGAAAAACTGAAAAGTCTGAATCTAGAAACTTTAGGCGATTTACAGCAAATTGATGAAGCCTTACTGATTCAACATTTTGGCAAATATGGCCGGCGGCTGTTTTTGTACGCTCAAGGTATTGATGAACGACCGGTCGAAGTGGAACGGGAACGCCAGCAAATTTCCAAAGAAACCACTTTTGATGATGACCTGCATCTGAACCAATGTCGCCCCTATTGGGAGCCTTTACTTGGACAAGTATGGCAAAGCCTGCAAAAGAAACAGCTTTCTGCTCGCGGCGTTACGGTCAAATTAAAACTCAAGAATTTTCAGGTGATGCAACACAGTAAAAGTTTTAAACAGGTGCTGCGTAGCCCACAGGAATTAGCCCAAGCCTTGGACTTACTGCTCGACGACCTGCATATTGCTCCGCAGATGCAATTTCGGCTGATCGGCGTCGGCGTGTATCAGCTCAGCGTCCCCGAAACTGAAACCCAGTTATTGCTACTCTAAACCTTTTTTGATCATGTTTTAGGCATCAGTTTAAAAATACGGCAACTTTGTTTTTACATTTTGATTTTTTAGAGTACTCTATCTGCGCAATGCATTATCCATGTATGTGCTGAGATGCTGAAAATCACCTTTACTTTCAGCATGCTGTCCTGTGATTAGCGTGACGATCAAATCCGAATATTGCAGGGCAACTCTGATGTAACTCATGGAATCCCCTCCTGCATGTCTTCTGTAAATTCTTCTGTTGTTCAAGAACAACGCGCACGTAAAGCTGCGCTGTCTAGTTTTGTTGGTGCTGTTGTCGATTGGTATGATTTTCTCCTTTATGGCATTGTTGCAGCCTTAATTTTTAAAGATCAGTTTTTCCCCAGTATTGGCGAGAACATGGGCACCCTGGCGGCACTGGCCACCTTTGGGGTCGGCTTCCTGTTTCGTCCTTTAGGTGGTGTGGTATTTGGTCACTTTGGTGACAAGCTCGGCCGTAAAAAAATGCTGGTACTTACGGTAATCCTGATGGGAATTTCCACGGTCGGGATTGGTCTGCTGCCAAATTTTGAAGCAATTGGCTGGTGGGCTCCGGTGCTACTGGTGTTTTGCCGTGCCTTGCAAGGCTTTGCTGTCGGTGGTGAATGGGGCGGTGCAGCACTCATGGCCGTAGAAAATGCGCCAAAAGGAAAAAAAGCCTTTTATAGCAGTGGGGTTCAGGTCGGTTATGGCGTCGGTCTGGTCCTGGCGACCGGTGCAGTGTCGATTATTATTGCAACACTGGGTGAAGAAGCCTTTGCTGAATGGGCATGGCGTATTCCCTTTCTGGCCAGTATCGTATTGTTAGCTGTGGCGATGTGGATTCGCCGTGATCAGGATGAATCACAAGAGTTTGTAGAAAAGGTGGTGAAAGCAGATCATCAGCCAGAAAAGCTGCCGATCTTGCAGGCCATCAGTAAACACCCTAAAGCTTTCTTCTATATCATTGCTTTACGCTTGACCGAATTGCTGACCATGTATCTGGTCACCAATTTCGCCTTGAACTATTCGACCAGTAATCTGGGCATGGACAAACAGTTCTTCCTGAATATTACCTTGATGGTCGGGGCCATCAGCTGCTTCAGTATTCCCTTCTTTGCCTGGCTGGCGGATAAATTCAATCATCAGAAAATGTGTGTCTGGGGCGGTTTGATTGGTGCGCTTTCAGCCTTTCCATTTTTTATGGCACTCGATGCACAAAACACCTGGATGATCATTGTCGGGGCAATTTTACTGGCGAACGTCGCACACGATATGGTGGTTAGTGTCCATCAACCGATTTTCACCTCCCTGTTTGGCACAGAATACCGCTACAGCGGTGCCGGAGTTGGCTATCAGGTGGCGAGTATCATTGGTGGGGGTTTTACCCCATTTATTGCAGCGGCACTGGTGATTTGGGCGGATGGTTCATGGCATTATGTAGCCATCTATCTGGCGGTGGGTTGTCTGCTGACTGCACTGGTCGCAGCCCTGATGCCCAAAACTCAGGATGAACAACATGACAGTTGAACGTTTACACGTATCGAAACGCTTTTCGGAAATTGCTATTGCCGGTAATCTGGTACATCTTGCCGGCCAGCTGGCCACAGATGTTGAACTGGATATTAAAGGGCAAACCCAACAGACTTTAGATATTATTGACCAGTTTCTGACAGATGCCGGTACCGACAAAAGTCACATCATGTCGGTAACCATCTATTTGAAAGACATTGAAAAAGATTATGCAGCCTTCAATGAAGTCTGGGATGCCTGGGTCGCTGATATCGAAGCCCTGCCTCGTACCTGTGTCGAAGCAAAACTCTATGATCCACGGGTATTGGTCGAACTGACTGTCGTGGCGGTTAAACCGGAATAATGTTTCAAGATCGATATTCATAAAAAAAAGCATGCTTCTGGCATGCCTTTTTGTTTTAACCGACTGCTTTGATTTTACTGCGCTCTAAATCCGAATATAAATAATATTTTTTCAGATCATTGCTAACTGTATATTTGGGCATTTTCTGCATTTGCGCTTGCTCCTGCAAGAAGTCCTGGCGCAACTGATAATATTCTGGCACATCATCGTAACGAATTACCCGATAACCTGCCATGGTTAGTAATGCATCCTGAAAACCCGTCTGCTGGGGACGCTTTAAGATTAAGGGATCGTCCACTCCCACCACGGCTAGAATCTGGTGCTGCTGATCCAGAATTACAAAATCTGCAGTCAGGTTGCGGTACTTATGTCGAGTCCGGTTAAATTTAGTCGTCATTAAGGCATCATAGGAAACATGTGCCAAAATGATGTATTCAGGTAATACTTCCCTCAAACGGGTGAAGGTCAATTGCTCATTCAGGTTAAAAATAGCACGTTGCTTTAACGCACTGTCTTGTGGTTTGGAATTATTTCCGAGCTTTTTCCATGCCATGAGCACGACACAGAAGAGCAGGAAACTCCCAATCATAATATAGGTGGTCATGCCTAAATCCTTGCATTCTTATAATCATTTTTGTTTTATTGTTGTGCAGTATAAACCCACGCTTTATTTTAAATAGATCCAACAACCAATCTGTTTAAATACCCATACAACTGGTATCAAAACTCGATTCTGTGTTACCTAAAGTGACATCTCTCTAGATGCCAATGAAAGTGGATTTAAAGTACTGATAATGCACTCTAAAACATCCATGGAATTGATCGCAATACATATCTGCCCAACTGTAGGACAATTCCGACAAAGTGTTATTTTTATATCACTTTTTTAAAGAATTTAGTCCAAATAATATATTCTTTTACACTTTCAACGCACAAGCTCAGGCTACGTTACTTTACCCAAGAGCTAAAAAAAGACACCGAAGTGTCTTTTTATTAACTTAATTATGCACGTGATTTGGGCTTCGCTTTAGGCTTTGGCCCACCAAACGGTTTTTTGGCATCACCTGTTTCACGTGGTGGCAAACCGGTGTGCTGGGTCAGAATTTGCCCACGCTCAGGACGTTTCTTGGTATTTGAAGGACGTGACTGAGCTTGTGCAGCCTTGCTACGATTCCCTTGCTCACCGGTACGTTTTTGCGAATCACCTGCAACCGTCGAGTTCTTCTTACGCGCCGATTGATACTGACCGTCTGCACTGCCTACAGGCTGATAAGTCGGAATTAAATGCTGTTTCGAGTTACCAATCAAATCCTGACGACCCATTTCTTTCAGGGCTTCACGCAATAACGGCCAGTTGTTTGAATCATGATAACGCAAGAAAGCTTTGTGCAGACGACGACGTTTCTCACCTTTCACAATGTCGACATTTTCAGTATAACGCGCCACTTTCGCCAGTGGGTTTTTACCGGTGTAGTACATTGTAGTTGCAGTCGCCATCGGTGAAGGATAGAAGGTCTGTACCTGATCAGCACGGAAACCATTCTTCTTCAACCAAATCGCCAGATTCATCATGTCATAATCGGTGGTACCCGGATGTGCCGCGATGAAGTAAGGAATTAAGTATTGTTCCTTGCCTGCTTCTTTACTGTAACGATCAAACATTTGCTTAAAGCGGTCATACGTCCCAATACCCGGCTTCATCATTTTATTGAGTGGGCCTTTTTCCGTATGTTCAGGCGCAATTTTTAAGTAACCACCGACATGATGGGTGACAAGTTCTTTGACATATTCAGGGTTTAAAACCGCAAGGTCATAACGTAGGCCTGAACCAATCAGAATTTTTTTAATGCCTGGTAAAGAACGTGCTTTACGATATAACTGCGTCAATGGCGCATGGTCGGTATGCAGGTTTTGGCACACGCCCGGGAATACACATGACGGTTTACGACAGTTCTTTTCAATCTCAGGATCTTTACATGCCAGACGGTACATATTGGCTGTTGGGCCACCCAAGTCCGAGATAATACCGGTAAAACCCGGTGCGGTATCACGGATTTTTTCCACTTCTCGTAGAATCGATTCTTCAGAACGGTTCTGAATAATACGACCTTCGTGTTCTGTAATCGAACAGAAAGTACAGCCACCGAAACAGCCACGCATGATGTTCACAGAGAATTTGATCATGTCAAACGCAGGGAAACGGGCATTGCCATAAGCAGGATGCGGCAGACGTGCATAAGGCAGGTCAAACACATAGTCCATCTCTTCCGTAGTCAACGGAATTGGCGGTGCATTCAACCAGACATCACGTTCACCATGCTTTTGCACCATGGCACGCGCATTCCCCGGATTGGTTTCCAGATGCAGAATACGGTTGGCATGTGCATAGAGCACTGGATCTGCAGCAACTTCTTCAAAAGCAGGCAAACGGATTACGGCCAATTCGCGCGGCGGTAACTTATGTTTAATCGCTTTAGAAGCCGGTTGCAGTTGCACAATTTGCGTATCAGGATCTAAGTCATCCCCTGCTCGCACAATCGGATTGGCGACATGTTCTTTTTGGAAACCTTGGTACTGACTAGAATCCTTGCCTTGTTCAATCTCACAACCCTCGATATCTTCAGTCATGACATAAGGGTTAATAATTGGATCAACACGGCCAATCGCATCCACATCATTCGATGCGATTTCAACAAATTTGGCTTTCGATGGGCGGTTGTGTTTATTCACAATAAACGCTGTACCACGAACATCGGTAATATCTTGGATTTTTTCACCACGCGCCAAGCGATGCATGATTTCAGTGATTGAACGCTCACCATTACCGTACATCAAAAGATCGGCTTTTGAATCCATCAACACCGAACGACGCACTTTGTCTGACCAGTAGTCATAATGCGCAATACGACGTAATGATGCTTCAATACCGCCCAATAATACCGGTACATCCGGATAAGCTTCACGGACACGCTGGCAATACACGGTTGCCGCACGGTCTGGACGTTTGTTTGGCTGATTGTCTGGTGAATAGGCATCATCAGAACGGATTTTACGGTCAGCCGTATAACGGTTGATCATGGAATCCATATTCCCTGCAGTCACACCCCAGGCAATATTCGGTTTACCTAAAACGCGGAACGCATCCACGCTGGTCCAGTCTGGCTGTGCAATAATACCGACACGGAAGCCTTGTGCTTCTAGCGTACGACCAATAATGCCTGAACAGAAAGACGGATGATCAATATAGGCATCGCCACAAACTAAAATAAAATCACAGCTGTCCCAGCCGAGTTGATCCATTTCCTCGCGTGACATCGGCAAAAATGGCGCAGGGTCAAAACAAGACGCCCAATATTTGTCGTAATCAAACAACGCTTTTGGCGCAGTCTGCATGGTATAAGCAGTAGACATGGCTAGCAATTCTCGGCTGGCAGATGATAGGAGATCTAAAAAATAAGATCAAAGATGAAAGCCGATTATTTTACCATGAATCGGCCCTAGCTTGCTTGATTATAATTTATACAAAATCAGAGACTAACTGAATCACGCTCTATTTGTCACTTGAATCTAAAGTTTAAATATTTCAAAAAAGAAATTGATTCTATTTATGAGGAGGAAAGCTTGGAAATAATCTCTAATTTGAACGGAGTTTTAAACTGAATGACAAACCCGTCAGTAATAACGCGGCAATAAACACAGTTAATCCTATCCAGCCATAATTTTCCCACACCAATCCGCTTGAGCTCCCCAACACACTTGAACCCAAGTAATAGCAAAATAAATACAGCGACGAACCGACTGCCCGATACTGTAACGACTGGATCGACACCCAGCTACTGGCGGTAGAATGGGCAGCGAAGAAAGAAAAAGTAAAAATCAGCAATCCGGTAAAAACAACAACCAACTGATTGATCAGCATCAGCGACAAGCCCACAAGCATCATCAGGATCATGGCTGCCAATATTCTAAATTTTCCGTAATGCCGCCCCCAATGTGCTGCTCGAGGGGAACTATAAATGCCGGCCAAATAAGTAATCGAAATCACACCAATCCAGACATGAGATAGCTCAAATGGCGCTTGGATCAAGCGATAACTCAGATAATTAAATACCGAGACAAAGCAGCCCATCAAGATAAAACCTTGCAGGAATAAAACCCGAAGTTTTGGATCAGCTAGATTCTGTCTAAATGAGTTTTTAAAACGATTCAGCTTGATTGGATAGGCTTTAAAATGTTGCGAAGCGGGTAAGAGGTAATAAAATAAGCCTGCAATACAGAGATTTAAAATACCAATCAACAAAGTAGCAGATTGCCAAGAGATAAAATCAACTAAAACTCCGGCAATTAAACGCCCTCCCATACCACCTATCGCTGTGCCAGAAATATATAAGCCCATGGCAAAACCGATATCTTTTTCTGCAATTTCTTCCCCGATATAAGTCATCGCGACCGCAGCGACACCACTGACTGTCAATCCAATCATTACTCGTGTGGTCAGAAACACGGACCAGATCGGCAATATTGCACTTAATAGTAATAATACTGAGACTGAAAATAGAGACCAGACCATAATCGGCTTACGACCAAATCGGTCCGAGATCAGCCCAGTAAAAATAAGACCAACTGCCAAGGCAATGGTAGAAAAAGATAAAGGGAAACTGCTTTGAGTCGGGCTGACCTGGAAATAATCAGCCAGAATCGGCATCATGGGCTGTACGCAATACAGTGATGAAAAAATGGCAAAGCCAGCAAGAAATAAGGAAAAAAGCACTGCTTTAAAAGCAGAAGAGCCATATTCAATATGGCTTGAAGATGAATTTGAGGACATATCCGCTCCATAGACCGGTTCAGTATACGCCTCTCAATTTTGTTTTTATGTGATGTTTCAGTCGAAATAGCACATAAACAACTGTTATTTGACTAAAACCCACGCATAAAAAAAATCCCCCTCTGCCTTAGCGGAGGGGGATTTCGAATAATGAGCTGGCGATGACTTACTCTCACATGGGTAACCCCACACTACCATCAGCGCTAAGAGGTTTCACTTCTGAGTTCGGGAAGGGATCAGGTGGTTCACTCTTGCTATGGTCGCCAGCACAACTGTTTATGGACTTGTTCGGGTCTTACTTAACTGCTGTGCAGTGTATGCCTTACTTCGTACCAAATAGAATTCATTAACAGTTATATTTGAGTATCGTATTTTGTTCTTAAGCGTTCACTAAATCAAGCTGTTTTGCTGAATATCGAATCGATTGATGCTTAATACAACAACTGTTTGGGTGTTGTATAGTCAAGCCTCACGAGCAATTAGTATTGGTCAGCTTCACATATCACTATGCTTCCACATCCAACCT